>NZ_JBHXML010000075.1:0-28595 GCF_042720345.1 Kitasatospora sp. NPDC058478
GACCCCCCCCCCCCCCCCCCGACCCCCGCACCCCAACGCCGCCACGCCCGCCCTCCGGGCGGACGACGGGAGTTTGAAGACACGCCCTAGAAGAACACCGACCGGCGCTGCACCAGCAGCTTGTAGAGCGTGTGCTGGATCGTCTCGCGCACCTCGTCGGCCAGGTCGAAGACCAGCATCGGGTCGTCCGCCGCCTCCGCCGGGTACCCGTCGGTGGCGATCGGCTCCCCGAACCGGATGGTCCACTTGGTCGGCAGCGGCAGCACGCCCAGCGGCCCCAGCCACGGGAAGGTCGGCGTGATCGGCACGTACGGCAGGCCCAGCAGCCGGGCCAGCGTCTTCACGTTGCCGATCATCGGGTAGGTCTCCTCGGCGCCGACGATCGAGCACGGCACGATCGGCACCTTCGCGCGCAACGCCGAGGAGACGAAGCCGCCGCGCCCGAAGCGCTGGAGCTTGTACCGCTCGGCGAACGGCTTGCCGATGCCCTTGAAGCCCTCCGGCCAGACCCCGACCACCTCGCCGCGCTCCAGCAGCGCCTGGGCGTCCTCGTTGCAGGCCAGCGTGTGGCCGGCCTTGCGGGCCAGCTCGTTGACGCCCGGCAGCACGAACACCAGGTCGGCGGCGAGCATCCGCAGGTGCCGGTGGTGCGGGTGGTGGTCGTGGATGGCGACCTGGGTCATCAGGGCGTCCAGCGGGATCGTCCCGGAGTGGTTGGCGACGATCAGCGCGCCGCCCTCGGCCGGGATGTTCTCGACGCCCTGGACCTCGATCCGGAAGTACTTCTCGGACAACGGGCGCAGCAGGGCGAGCAGCACCTCCTCGGTGAGCTCCCGGTCGAAGCCGAACTCGTCCACCTCGTAGTCGCCGGTGATCCGGCGGCGCAGGAAGGCCAGCCCGTCCGCGGCCCGGCCCTCCCAGCCCTTGCCGAACAACCGGGTGGCCGCCGAACCGAGCTGCCCGGACAGCGCCCCGCCGACGGCGTCGGCGAGCCGGTCGGCTGGCCGGTCGGCGGGCCCGGGGTCGTCGGGCGAGGTCCAGCTGGGGGCGGACTCGATCGGGATGACCCTGGCCTCGCCCGGCGCGTTCTCGGCTGCGGCACTCATCGCGGGTTCAGCTCCTGGGTCGGCGGGGGCGGTCGGTACGGACGGTGGGGACGCCGGCGGCCGGGGCCCGCACCGGGCCGAGCAGGGCGGCCAGCCGGTCGGTGACGGCGGCCAGCCGCTCGGGCGGCAGCAGGCCGGACCCCTGCGCGGCGGCGAAGTCGGCGAAGGCCTCCGGGGTGGTGAACGCCGGGCGGTAGCCGAGCGTCTCGCGCAGTCGCGTGGTGTCCACCACCCGGCCGTGGGTGAGCAGCCGCAGCTGCTCCGGCGAGACGTCCAGCAGCCGGGTCTGCCGGGCCAGCCCGGCCATCCAGCTGACCGCGGGCAGCAGCAGCGGCACGGTCGGCCGGCCGAGCCGGCGGGCGCACTGGGAGAGCAGCAGGACGCCCTCCCCGGCCACGTTGAAGGTCCCGGTGTTGACGGTGCCCGGTTCGGCCTCGGCGGCGGCCCGGCAGAGCACCGCGACGGCGTCGTCCTCGTGCACGAACTGCAGCCGGGGGTCGTAGCCGAGGACGGTCGGCAGCACGGGCAGCGCGAAGTACTCGCTGAGCGGGGTGTCCGCGGCGGGGCCGACGATGTTGGCGAAGCGCAGGACCGTCACCGCGACGTCCGGGCGGCGCCGGGCGAAGCCGCGGACGTAGCCCTCGACCTCCGCCGCGTCCTTGGCGAAGCCGCCGCCGGGCGGGTTCTTCGGCTGGATGCGCTCGGTGAACACCGCCGGGTCGCGGGGCGCGGAGCCGTAGACGCCGGTGGTCGACTTCACCACCAACCGGCGCACCCCGGGCGCCTTCTGGCAGGCGCCGAGCAGCTGCATGGTGCCGATGACGTTGGACTCCTTCACCGCGGAGCGGTTGGTGGAGCCCAGGCCGGTGGCGCTGACGCTGAGGTGGACCACGGTGTCGACCCGGTGCTCGGCGATCACCCGGGAGACCGCCGGGCGGCGCAGGTCGAGCTGGTGGAAGCGGTACTCGGCGGCCGGTCCGTCCGGCTCCTCGACCGGCAGCCGGGGCGGCTGCACGTCCACGCCGACCACCAGGTCCACGCCCGGACGGCGGCGGACCTCGGCGGCGAAGCGGGCACCGAGATGGCGTGCCACGCCGGTGACGAGCACGACCACGCCCACGGTGTGCACCCCATTCCCTCGGCCCGAGCGGCCTGCGTGCACCGTACCGCGCCGCCCTGCCGGGCCGTGAAACGACACCGCCCGCCCAGGCCGAGGCCTGGGCGGGCGGTGGAACGCCTGAACCCCGCCAAGGCGGGGCGCACTACTTCTTCCTGCGCCGTTGTACGCGAGTCCGCGAATAACCCCCGCCTGGGCGGGGCCGAAGCGCAGGCTCAGGCGTTACTTCTTGTTGCGACGCTGGACCCTGGTCCTCTTCAGAAGCTTGCGGTGCTTCTTCTTGGCCATACGCTTGCGACGCTTCTTGATGACAGAGCCCACGGAACAACCCTCGCTCACTGAGACTCGCGCCCGTGAGAGACGGAGTCCATACGACTGACGGACGGCCTAGCCTACCGTCCACGGGCCCTGGGCCGTAATCGTGCTCCCGGTGACCGGGAAACTCGCGGGGAATCCCCGGCGAACGGGGGTGGGATCCGCAGCTGCGGCCCCACCCCCGCCCACCCGGAACTACGCGCTCTCAAGCCTCACGTAGGACTCCTTGAGGTACTCGTGCACCGCCTGCTGGGGCACCCGGAAGGACCGCCCGACCCTGATGGCCGGCAGCTCTCCGCTGTGCACCAACCGGTACACCGTCATCTTCGACACCCGCATGACCGAGGCAACCTCCGCCACGGTCAGGAAGACGACTTCCTGCAAGGGGCGTTCGCCGGAACTCATGACCATCACCCGACCCTTCACCCGTGTGCAAGGCACCGGCTTCCCCTCCGGTGACTCCACCGGCACACGTGTATCCCCAGAGTAGTTATGGGTGGTACCAGTGGGAAGAGGGGAGGTGCGGTCCTCGTACGGTGAGAGATAGGACTGTTGCAGTACGTAGTCACTCGGCGGAACGCGGGAGCGGGCATACGCACGGCCCACCCGCACCTGGGCCGGGAGGCCGGTCTCAGGCCAGGAGTCCGAGGTGGGGGAACACCGCGCGGCGGCTGGCGAGGATGGCCTGATCGAGTCGGTCGGCCGGATCGTAACCCGCGTCGAAGTCGCGCCAGACCGGTCGGGCGCCGTCGGTCATCCGCAGCGGGGCGGGCCGGCGGGTGCGGCGGTAGACCTCGGCGCGCCAGGACTCGGGGGTCTCGGTCGCCGGGTCGACGGGCCGTCCGGCGGCGGTGGCGACCAGGTGGGTCCAGGTGCGCGGGACGACGTCCACGACGGCGTAGCCGCCCCCGCCGGTGGCGATCCAGCGGCCGCCGGTGAGCTGGTGGGCGAGGTCGTGCAGTTCCTCGGCGATCATCCGCTGGGCGTCCAGCGTGACGGCGAGGTGGGCGAGCGGGTCCTCCAGGTGGGTGTCGGCACCGTGCTGGGTGACCAGGACCTGCGGGCGGAAGGCGGTGAGCAGTTCGGGCACCACGGCGTGGAAGGCGCGCAGCCAGCCGGCGTCGCCGGTGCCGGCCGGCAGCGGCAGGTTGACGGCGGAGCCGGGGGCGTCCGGGCCGCCGGTCTCGGTGGGCCAGCCGGTCTGCGGGAAGAGCGTGGCGGGGTGCTCGTGGAGCGAGATCGTGAGCACCCTGGGGTCGTTCCAGAAGGCCTGCTGGACGCCGTCCCCGTGGTGGACGTCCACGTCGACGTAGGCGACCCGCTCGGCGCCGAGTTCGAGCAGCCGGGCGACGGCCAGCGCCGGGTCGTTGTAGACGCAGAAGCCCGAGGCCTTGGCGGGCATCGCGTGGTGCAGCCCGCCGGCGAAGTTCACCGCGTGCGGGGTCTCCCCGCGCCAGACCGCCTCGGCGGCGGCCACGGACTGACCGGCGATCAGCGCGGAGGCCGAATGGATCGCGGGGAAAGCCCAGTTGTCGTCGGTGCCGAGCCCGTGCCGGGGATCCGACTCGTCGGGGTGGGCGGCGGCGTATTTGACCGCCTCGACGTACTCCCGGGTGTGCACCAGCCGCAGGGTGGACTCGCCGGCGGGCGGTGCGGCCCGCACCGTCACCCCGGGCCCGGCGTCCAGTCCGAGGGCCTCGACCAGGCGCATGGTGAGCGCCAGCCGGGTCGGGTCCATCGGGTGGCCGGGGCCGAAGTCGTAGGCGGTGACGGCCTCGTCCCAGAAGAGGTGCAGGCCGCAGGGGGTGTCACGCTCGGCGTCGGGCATGGCCTCCACCGTAGCGGGTGGGGGTGGCCGGGCCTTGTCCAGGGCACGCCGGGGGCGGGGCTCAGAGCCCCCGCGGAGGCCCTACAGACAAAACCTTCACGACTTCATATCCTCTCCGCCATGAAGCCATTCAGCGCGCAACGCCTTGGGGTAATTCTCGCTGCATTACTGGGACTTGGCCTGCTCTTTGCCGCCCAGCCGGCCTCCGCCGCGGTCAGCGGCAGCTCGTTCGCCGTCGACAAGAAGACGGCGGCGCCGGGCGACCAGCTGACCCTGACGCTCTCGCTCACCAACACCGAGACCACCGACATCTACTTCGCCTACGAGTACATCCAGCCGATCTGGCCGGCCAACCAGCAGACCGGCGCGTTCACGGTCACCGGGTGCTCCGGTGACTCCACCGACTGCGCCGTCAGCGGGAACAACGCGAACTTCCACTTCCGGGCGCCGATCGCCCCGGGCGAGACCCGCACCGTCGCGGTCACCGTCCAGATCACCTCGGCCCCGACCTGGACCGGGCCGTACACCCTGAACTGGGCACCGTACGTCTACTACGAGTACTACCAGTCGGGTGGTGGCATCAAGGACCAGCTGTGGGCCAACGGCCTGCCCGAGCTGGCCACCGTGATCGGCTGACCTCCCTCCCCGCCCCAGCTCGCCCCCGTCACACCCTGGCGGGGGCGAGCGCCGGGGCCGGGGCGAAGCGCTCGGCCAGCGGCAGGACGGCGAGCACCAGCAGCATCGGGGCGAGCAGCGCCCAGCGGTACGAACTCGCGTCGGCGATCGTCCCGACCAGCGGCGAACCGATCAGGAAGCCCACGTAGTTGAAGAGGTTCAGCCGGGCCACCGCGGCGTCCGAGTCGGCCGGGAACAGCCGGCCCCCGGCCGCGAACACCTGCGGGATGATCGCGCAGATGCCGAAGCCGAGCACGGTGAAACCGGCGATCCCCACCCAGGCGGTGGGCGCGGCGGCGGCCAGCGCGAAGCCGAGCGCGGCCAGCCCGGCACCGGCCCGGACCACCGGGACGGCGCCCCAGCGCTGCACGGCGCGGTCGCCCAGCGCGCGGCCCAGCAACATCGCGACCATGTAGCCGAGGTAGGACAGCTTGGCGACGTCCGCGGCGCTGCCCAGGCCGTCGGTGAGGTACTTGACGCTGTAGTTGGAGACCGAGGCGTCGGCGATGTACGCGAACGCCATCGCCAGGCACAGCGGCAGCAGCGGCCGCCAGGGGATGGACCGCGCGGCGGCCTCGGCGGCCTCCCGTACGGCGTCCCCGAGTTCGGCCGGTCCGGCGAATCGGGTGCCGGTCAGCAGGGCCAGCGGGGCGATCACCGCCGCGGCCGTGCCGAACAGCACTGGCAGGCCGAGGTCGTAGTGCGAGCCGAGGCCGGCGAGGGCCGCCCCGAGGATGCCGCCGAGGCTGAACGCGGCGTGGAAGCCGATCATGATCGAGCGGCCGTAGCGGTGCTGCAGGCCCACCCCCAGCATGTTCATGCTCGCGTCGAGCGCGCCCACCAGCAGGCCGAACGCCCCGAGCGCGAAGGCGAGTTGCCAGAGCGTGTCGCCGAGGCCGGCGCCCGCGAGGCTGAGGCAGACCAGCGGCTGGACGACCCGCAGCACGGCCCGCGCGCCGGTGCGCTTCACCAGCTGCTCGGAGGTGATCGAGCCGACCCCGGCGAGGATCGGCACCGCGGCCAGGAACAGCGGCAGCAGCGCGTCGCTCAGCCCGTACCGGTGCTGGATCTCCGGAATGCAGGTGACCAGCAGCGCGAAGGTGGTGCCCTGGAACAGGAAGCTGACGGCGAGCGCGGCCCGCCCGGCGCGCAGGCCGGGCGGGATCGCGGGTGACGCGGCACTCATGACGGACCTCGCTACTGGCCGGTACGACGATGTTGGCGAGAGCGTAGGCGGTGGACCGCGATTGCGGGAGGGGTCGCGCAGGGACTTTCCGCCGCCGGACGGAAGGCCGGGCGTAGAGCCGGGCGGAACGGGTCGGAACAGGGCGGGTCAGAGCAGGGCGGGTCAGAGCAGGGCGGTGACCTCGGAGAGGTCGGCGATCAGCCCGGTGGCCCCGGCGGCGGTCAGCTTCGCCGGGTCGGTGAGCGCGGTGTAGCCGTACACGTCCATGCCCGCGGCCCGGGCCGCCAGCACGCCGTTGGGGCTGTCCTCGACGACCAGGCAGCGGGCCGGGTCGACGCCGAGGGTGCGGGCGGCGTGCAGGAAGAGGTCCGGCGCGGGCTTGCCCACGCCGACGTCCTGGGCGCTGAAGATCCGCTCCTCGGCGACGTACCCGCGCAGGCCGGTGACGTCCAGCGCGGTGCGGATCCACACGTGGTGCGCCGAGGAGGCCAGGCAGTAGGGGACGGAGCGCTGCCGCAGTTCCTTCAGCAGCAGCTCCGCACCCCGGACGGCCGTCAGCTCGGTGCCGAACGCGTCGAAGACCCGGCCGTGGAACAGCTCGTCGAAGCCCTCCGGCAGCGTCGCGCCGTCGTACCGCTCGGCGATCACGTCGTGGATGCGGTGGGCAGCGCAGCCCATGAAGTCCCGGTAGGAGTCCTCGACCGTGGTCGGGTAGCCGAGTTCGGTCAGGTACGCGGCCAGCACCCGGTTGGAGAGCGGCTCGCTGTCCACCAGGACACCGTCGTTGTCGAAGATCACCAGGTCGTAGGCCATGCCGTCGAGCCTACCCAGTCGGCTACTTGCCCCCGGAGGCGAGCTCCCGGGAGCGGTCCCGGGCCGCCTCCAGGGCGCCCAGCAGCGCGGCCCGCACCCCGTGGTTCTCCAGCTCGCGGATGGCCGCGATCGTGGTGCCGGCCGGGGAGGTGACGGCCTCGCGCAGCTTCACCGGGTGCTCGCCGGAGTCGCGCAGCATCACCGAGGCGCCGATCGCGGACTGCACGATCAGGTCGTGCGCCACCTGCCGGGGCAGGCCGAGCAGGATGCCGGCGTCGGTCATCGCCTCGACCAGGAAGTAGAAGTAGGCCGGGCCGGAGCCGGAGAGCGCGGTGGCCGCGTCCTGCTGGGCCTCGGGCAGCCGCAGCGCCTTGCCGACCGAGCTGAAGATCTCCTCGGCCCGCTCCAGGTGCTCCTCGGTGGCGTGCGAGCCGCCGGAGATGACGCTCATCCCCTCGTCCACCAGGACCGGCGTGTTGGGCATCACCCGGACCACCGGGGTGCCGGCCGCCAGCCGCTCCTCGAACCAGGCGGTGGGGATGCCGGCCGCGGCCGAGATCACCAGCCGGTCCGCGCCGACGTGCGGGGCCAGCTCCTCCAGCAGGGTGCCCATGTCCTGCGGCTTGACGGCGAGGATCAGGGTGTCGGCGAGCTTGGCGGCCTCGGCGTTGGAGGCGGCCACCACGCCGTAGCGGGCGGCGAGTTCGGCGGCGCGCTCGGGGCGGCGGGCGGTCACCAGGACGTCCGCCGGGTCCTTGCCGGCCCGCAGCAGGCCGGAGAGCAGGGCCTCGCCGATCTTGCCCGTGCCCAGGAAGGCGATCTTCTGTCCGTGTGCTGCGCTGGCGCCCATGGCCGCTCCTTACCTCGGTACTGCGGCCATCCTCGCACCGCGCGGGGGCACCCGCCGGGACCGTCCAGCCCGTGGTCGGCGAACCCCGCATCGTCCCTAGGGAGAATCTCGGGGGTTTCCCCTATGGCCTCCGGCGCCGCGCGGGAGCACCGTGGAGTCATGGCACACGACGAAATGTCCCGACGTGAGAACCGGCAACTCGCCGTCGCCTCGGCGACCGTGGGACCGTGGCGGACGGCCGCGGGGGTCGGTGCGGTGGTGGGTGCGACCGCCCTGGGGATCGACGCGATCTCCGGGCACTGGTCACTGGGCATGCTGGCCGGGCCGGCCGGCTGGGCCCTGTTCTTCTTCTTCCTGGTCGGCACCGTCGGCGGGCAGCTGCGCCGCGACACCTCCGAACGGCGGCTGCGCCGCTGGGCGAACGACCACCCGTGGCAGTCGGCCCTCCCGGCGGCCGGCGGGCTGCTGGTGCTGGACATGCTGGCGCAGCTGCTGCTCGGGGACGCGGGCCTGTTCGGCGCGTTCTTCCTGGCGCTGCTGCCGGCCGGCATCCTGCTGGCCGTCGCCGGGATCGTGGGGTCGGTGAAGCAGGCCCGCACCAAGGACTGACGCCCCCACAGGGCGGCCCGGACTCGCCCGGACCCGGCCGGAACGGCACAGACCGGGACGGATCGCCGCGCCCGCGCACGAGTTCACCACAAGGTGTGCCCTCGATCGACGAATCGTCACACCCCGTCGGCATACTGGCGCGATGCCGATAGCCGAAGATCCACAACCGCGCCCCGCCGAGGGCCGTGAGCCGGGCGGGTCCGACCCGTCCGGAGCGGGTGAGAAGGACCCGTTCGCCGACCTCGTCCTGGACGAGGAGTTCGTCAAGGGGGCCGCCGTCACCGAGCAGTCCGGGCGCACCCGGATGCTGGCCGCCCGATGGAAGCACGCCCCGCCGGTCGACCCGGGCGGCCGCCGCTCGGTCAACGACGGCCCGGCCAAGGCCGGCCGCCGGTTCGGCCGCACGCCGAAGCCCCCGGTGACCGACCCCTGGGGCAACCCGCGCCCGCGCCGCCGCCGGCTGGACTGGCGCGCGCCGCTGTACGTCGTGCTGACCATCGCGGTGCTGCTCGCGGCCCTGAACCTCGACGGGCTGCGCAGCTGGTACTCCGACCACTACGGCGGGGGCTCCTCGAACGCCCACACCCCCGTGCCCACCGTCGCCCCGGAGACGGCCCAGCCGACCGCCGCGCCGCCGAAGGTCGACGAGCAGCAGCCGACCGTGGACCACCCGTGGGCCGGTTCCGTCGCCGAGGGCTGGCCGAACGGCGCGGAGGCCTTCGTCCTGCCCGACACCCGGGCCACCGGCGTGTTCTCCGCCGAACAGGTCGGCGCCCAGCTGCAGTTGGTCAAGGACTACCTGACCGCCGCCAACCTGGACCCGCAGGTGATCGCGGGCGGCCGGCCGGAAGCCGCCCTGGCGCTGCTGGACCGGGAGGACCGGGACCGCGCGATCAACGCGCTGGCCAACCCCGCCAAGGACACCGACCCGACCACCTGGTTCAGCCGCTTCGACCAGCGCGAGGCCGTCCAGGTGGGCGACACGGTCAAGGTGCAGGGCCGGATCACCTTCGAGGGCGACGGGGACAAGGGCCTCCTCGTCCACGCCGACTTCAGCTACGTGTACGCGATGCGCCCCGGCCCGGACGCCGCCAAGCGCGCCGCGTCACCCCAGCCGCCGACGGGCGGGCAGCCGCCGACGAAGCCGGCCGCGCCGAAGGACGGCACGGCCAAGCCGGTGGGTCTGCTGGTGCCGACGGCCGACGTGGCCGGGGACACCTGGACCACGCGCACGATCGTGCGCCGGGTCGAGAACTTCCGCTTCTACGACCCGGCCCGCTACCGGGTCAACCCGAAGAAGCTCGTGTTCGGCGAGGGCGGCGGGTCGGAGTCCGCCAACTCGTCCTGTGACGTCTACGACGGCTACTACCACCCGGAGTTCGACCAGTTCGCGGCGCAGTCGCCGGACGCCCCGGGCAGCCGTCCGACCGGCCCCACGACCGACCCGTACGACCGCCGCAAGGACCTGTCGACCCGCGACGAGTGCGGCGCGGCCAGCCGCCTCTGAGGCTCAGCCCCGGCGCTTGCCCCGGCCCGGCGCCTTGGTGCCGGGCCGGCCGCTGCGGCCCGCCTGGCGCTTCTCGTACTGGGCGACGGCCCGCTCGTACGAGGAGCGCCTGACCGCCTCGCCGGGGGCCTCGACCAGGCTGCGGGCGAAGTAGGCGGCCAGGCTGCCGGCGCCGCCGATGAGCCAGACCGCGCCGAGCGACTTGTCCTCGGCCATCCAGCCGCTCAGCTGGTCCTTGCCCTCGGTGAGGACCTTCCAGGTGCGCATGACGCACATCATCGAGCAGACCGCGATCGCGGCCGTCAGCAGCCCGTTCAGGAAGCCGCCGCCGTCGGAGAGGGCGACGCCCTCGACCCCGAAGCGCAGCAGCAGGACGGCGACGGCGGTCGTGACCAGCGCACCGGCCGACACGGCGACGCGGCGCAGCCAGTAGCCGTTGTCCCGGTTCACCCAGCTGGTGCCGAACCAGCGGATCGGCTCCGGCTCGGGGGCGCCGGCGGGCTTGGGTGCGGGGGTGGGGGGCTGCTCGCTCACGGGGTCGATTATCACCCAACGCGCGAGGAGCCGCCCCGGCCTGCGGGACGGCTCCTGCGGTGCTGCGGTGCCGCGGGGCTCAGCCGAGCTTGGTGACGTCGCGGACGGCGCCCTTGTCGGCGGAGGTGGCCATCGCGGCGTAGGCGCGCAGGGCCTGGCTGACCTGGCGGTCGCGGTTCTTCGGGCGGTAGCCGCCCGCGGCCTCCAGGGCGCGGCGGCGCTCGGCCAGGACCTCGTCGGGCACCTCCAGGGAGATGCTCCGGCCGGGGATGTCGATGGCGATGGTGTCGCCGTCCTCGACCAGGGCGATGGTGCCGCCGGAGGCGGCCTCCGGGGAGGCGTGGCCGATGGACAGGCCGGAGGTGCCGCCGGAGAAGCGGCCGTCGGTGACCAGCGCGCAGGCCTTGCCGAGGCCGCGGCCCTTGAGGAAGGACGTCGGGTAGAGCATCTCCTGCATGCCCGGGCCGCCCTTGGGGCCCTCGTAGCGGATGACGACGACGTCGCCCTCCTTGACCCGCTTGGCGAGGATCGCCTCGACGGCGTCGTCCTGGGACTCGACGACCACGGCCGGGCCGCTGAAGGTCCAGATCGACTCGTCGACGCCGGCGGTCTTCACGATGCAGCCGTCCTCGGCGAGGTTGCCGTGCAGGACGGCGAGGCCGCCCTCGACCGAGTAGGCGTGCTCGACGCTGCGGATGCAGCCCTTGGCGGCGTCGGTGTCCAGCGACTCCCAGCGCTCGGACTGCGAGAAGGCCTCGGCGGAGCGGACGCAGCCGGGGGCGGCGTGCCACAGTTCGACGGCCTCGGCGGAGGGCGAACCGCCGCGCACGTCCCAGGTCTTGAGCCACTCGGCGAGCGAGTCGGAGTGGACGGTGTGGACGTCCTCGTTGAGCATTCCGCCGCGGTACAGCTCGCCGAGGATGGCGGGGACGCCGCCGGCCCGGTGCACGTCCTCCATGTAGTACGAGCCGTTGGGCGCGACCTTGGACAGGCAGGGCACCCGGCGGGAGACGGCGTCGATGGCCCGCAGGTCGAAGTCCAGCTCGGCCTCCTGGGCGGCGGCGAGCAGGTGCAGGATGGTGTTGGTCGAGCCGCCCATGGCGATGTCCAGGGCCATCGCGTTCTCGAAGGCGGCGCGGGTGGCGATCGCGCGGGGCAGCACCGAGGCGTCGTCCTGGCCGTAGTGGCGGTCGGCGATCTCGACGACCGCCCGCCCGGCCCGCTCGTACAGGGCCTTGCGGGCGGTGTGGGTGGCGAGGACGGAGCCGTTGCCGGGCAGTGAGAGGCCGATGGCCTCGGTGAGGCAGTTCATCGAGTTGGCGGTGAACATGCCGGAGCACGAGCCGCAGGTGGGGCAGGCGTTCTCCTCGATGATCGCGATGTCCTCGTCGGAGACGTTCTCGTTGGCCGCCTGGGAGATCGCGTCGATCAGGTCGAGCCTGCGCACGGTGCCGTCGACGAGGGTGGCCTTGCCGGCCTCCATCGGGCCGCCGGAGACGAAGACGGTCGGGATGTTCAGGCGCAGCGCGGCCATCAGCATGCCCGGGGTGATCTTGTCGCAGTTGGAGATGCAGATCAGCGCGTCGGCGCAGTGCGCGTTGACCATGTACTCGACCGAGTCGGCGATCAGGTCGCGCGAGGGCAGCGAGTAGAGCATGCCGCCGTGGCCCATCGCGATGCCGTCGTCCACGGCGATGGTGTTGAACTCGCGCGGGATGCCGCCCGCCTGCTTGATCGCCTCGGAGACGATCCGGCCGACCGGCTGGAGGTGGGTGTGGCCCGGGACGAACTCGGTGAAGGAGTTGGCGACCGCGATGATCGGCTTGCCGAAGTCCTCGCGGGCTACGCCGGCGGCCCGGAGAAGCGCCCGGGCGCCTGCCATGTTGCGACCGTGGGTGACCGTACGGGACCTCAGCTCGGGCACTGTGCTCCACTCCTTCGGGGCTCTCGCCGGCGCCCCGCCGGTAGGAGGATGCGGGGGCCGCTGTGGCTACCGAGCCTACGCCCGCCGTCCAGGCGGCGGACGGTCCGTCCGCGATGCGGGCACGCGGGCGGGCCGTCCGGGCGCGGCGTGTTCCGGGCGGGGTGCGGGTCAGGCGGGGTGTGGGTCGGGCAAGGTGCAGGTCAGACCGGGGTGATGCCCACCGCCAGCTCCAGGACGTAGGGCTCGACCACCCAGCCGTCGGGGAACTCGGCGATCATCGCCTGCCGCTCGACGGCCAGCACCGGTTCGCGCTCGGCGGGGGACAGCGCGGCCATGAACGAGCGGGAGACCAGGTCGTCGAGCACGTGGTCGACGGTGGCCCGCCGCTCCCAGCGCAGCACCGCGCGTTCGACCGTCAGCCCGGCCGGGGCGAGGAGGGCGGTGAACTCGGCGACCCGGCCGTAGCCGTGGTAGTTGGGCAGCGCGGCGCTCAGCCGCTCCACCCGGGCCCGGACCCAGGGCACGGTCTCGTCGTGCACGTTCCACCAGACGGCGAGGGCGCCACCGGGCCGCAGCACCCGGATCGCCTCGGGGATGGCCCGTTCGGTGCGGGTCCAGTGGAAGGACTGGGCGTAGCTGATCAGGTCCGCGGAGTCGTCGTGGAACGGCAGTTCGTCACCGCCGGCCCTGACCAGCGGCAGGCCCGGCGAGGAGGCCAGGAACTGGGCGGCCATGCCCGCGTTGGGCTCCACCGCGACGACGTCGGCGCCGCGCGCGGCCAGCAGCCGGGTGGCGATGCCGGTGCCGGCGCCGATGTCCAGCACCCGGGCGCCCTTGAGGCTGCGGCCGGACAACCGCTCCAGCGCCTCGAACAGCCCGTCCGGGTAGCCGGGGCGGCCCCGGTCGTACTCGGCGGCAACCCCGCCGAAGCTCTCGGCGATCTCCCGGAAGCCCTGTTGATCCGTCATCTCTCCCCCTACCCAAGGAAGTTCGCACCCAGCCGGGCGCGGCTCCTCAGCGTACGCGCGAGGGGGTGGCCAGGTGCAAACGGGTGAAGGCGAGCGCCTCGGCCAGGTCGGCCTCGCGTTCGGCGGGGGACGCGGAGCGGCGGGTGTTGACCTCCAGCACCACGTGGCCGTCGAAACCGGTACGGGCCAGGTGCTCCAGCAGTTCGGCACAGGGCTGCTTGCCGCGGCCCGGGATCAGGTGTTCGTCCTTGCCGGAGCCGCTGCCGTCGGCGAGGTGGATGTGGGCGAGCCGGTCGCCCATCCGCTCGACCATGGCGAACGCGTCGATCCGGGAGGTGGCGACGTGCGAGAGGTCGATGGTGAAGTGCCGGTACTCCTCGTCGGTGACGTCCCAGCCCGGCGCGTAGGCCAGCACCTCGCGGTCGCGGTAGCGCCACGGATACATGTTCTCCACCGCGAAGCGGACGTCGGTCTCGCCCGCCATCCGGTTGATGCCCGTCACGAAGTCCCGGGCGTACTGGCGCTGCCAGCGGAACGGCGGATGGACCACGACGGCGCTCGCGCCGAGCTTCTCGGCCGCCGACCGGGCCCGGACCAGCTTGGTCCACGGGTCGGTGGTCCACACCCGCTGGGTGATCAGCAGGCAGGGCGCGTGCACGGCCAGGATCGGCAGCTGGTGGGCGTCGGAGAGCCGGCGCAGGGCGTCGATGTCCTGGCTGACCGGGTCGTTCCAGACCATCACCTCGACCCCGTCGTAGCCGAGCTTGGCGGCCAGCTCGAAGGCGACGGCGGTGCCCGCCGGGTACACCGACGCGGTGGACAGGACCACCTTGGTGTCGGGGATGTGCAGGGCCGGGTGCGAGGGCAGCACCAGCCGGTCGGTGGTGCGCAGCAGCGGCGGGCGGGCGGCGTCGCGCCGGGCGGCCTTGACCGAGCGCACCGACTGGACGGCGGCCTTGGCAGCGCCGGCGGCCCGGGCGGTGCGGGTCTCCCGGGGGGCGGCCGTCGCGGCGGCCTTCCGCGTCCCGGACTTCCGCGCGTCGGGCTTCGCCCCGGCAGGCTGCTTCGCCTCGGACGTGTCCCCCGCGGGCCTCTTCGCCTCGGGCGCGGGCGGCTGCTCGGCGGCCTTGCGCGCCGCGCTCTTGCGCCCGGTGCGCCGGGCCGCCTCGACGGCCTTCGCGGCCTGCGCCCCGGTGGCACCCTTGACGGCCTTGCCGAGTTTGCGGCGCGGGCCGTCCGGCCGCGGCTGCCCGTCCCCGGGAGCGCGGCCCTCCCGCGTCCCGTCCTCACCCGCTGGTTGCGCCACGGGAGACAGCGTAAGCGGACCGCGCTCCGAACGGGACCGGATCCCCGGCCGGCCCCGGCGGGAGCCGCCGGACGGGCCATGGGGCCCACGGTGTGGAGCCCTGCGGCGCGCGGGCCCTACGGGGTGAGGGCCGGGCGGCGGCGGTCGGCGGCGCCGTCCATGGCGTCCAGGCGGCGCAGGATGATGCCCTCGCGCAGCGCCCACGGGCAGACGTCCAGCTCGTCGAGGCCGAACAGGTCCATCGCGGCGTCCGCGACCAGTGCCCCGGCCAGCAGCTGCTTGGCGCGGCCCTCGGAGACGCCGGGGATCCGCGCCCGCTCCTCGACGGTCATCGAGGACAGTCGCGGCAGCCAGGCGGACAGCCCGCTGCGGGTGAGCCGGCGGTCGGCGTACGGGCCGGCGTCGGCGGGGGCGGCGCCGGTCATCCGGGCCAGCTGCTTGAAGGTCTTGGAGGTGGCGACGGCGTGCTGCGGCGCGCCGAGCCGGGCGACCTCGCCCACGACGGTGGCCATCTCGGCCCGGATGTGGCGTCTCAGCCCGCGCAGCCCGTCCGGGTCGGCGATGTCGCCGGGCAGCCAGCGGGCGGTGAGCCGGCCGGCGCCCAGCGGCAGCGAGCAGGCGACGTCGGGCTGCTCGTCCTGACCGCAGGCGATCTCCAGCGAGCCGCCGCCGATGTCCAGGTTGAGCAGTCGGCCCGAGGACCAGCCGAACCAGCGCCGGACGGCCAGGAAGGTGAGCCGGGCCTCGTCCTGCCCGGACAGCACCCGCAGCTCCACCCCGGTCTCCGTGGCGACCCGGCGCAGCACCTCCTCGCCGTTGGCGGCCTCCCGGACGGCGGAGGTGGCGAACGGCAGGATGTCGACGACGCCCTTGTCCTCCGCGACCCGCAGCGACGAGGCGATGTGGCCGACCAGCCGCTCGACGCCTGCCTCGCTTATCGCGCCGTCGTCGTCGAGCAGTTCGGCCAGCCGCAGCTCGGCCTTGTGCGAGTACGCGGGAAGCGGGGCGGCACCCGGATGGGCGTCCACCACGAGGAAGTGGACGGTGTTGGAACCTACGTCGAGTACACCGAGTCGCATAACTCTCCACGCTACGCGATCCGGCCCCGGACGAAACCGGTCTCGACCGTCTTCACACTGGTCCCGCCCGTACCCCGCCTCCGGCGACCGGACGCCCTCAGTGGCCGCGCGGTCCGGCCCGGCGCTCGGGGCGGCAGTTGGTGTCCACCCAGCGGCGGGCCCGGCCCGGGGTGTCCGTGATCAGGCCGTCCGCGTCCCGGGCCGACATCAGCTGCCAGGACTCCTCGTCGTCGAGCGTCCAGACGTACACCTCGCGGCCCGCCTTGCGCTCGGCGGCGATCCGGGAGGCGCTGGCCAGCGCCGCGTCCAGGGCGATGCCGCGCAGCGGCAGGTCGCCCGGGTCCTCGGCGATCGCGGAGCCCTGGATCAGCACGACCGGCAGGGCGGGCGCGGCGGCGTGGGCCTGGCGCAGGTGCTCCGCCGAGAACGAGTAGAGGACGACCCTGGCACCGCTGGCGGCGGCGATCCGGGCGATCCGGGTGACGTCCTCGGCGCGCTGCCACTTGATCTCCATCAGCAGGGTGGCGTTGCTGTCGGAGAGGCGCTTGAGCAGTTCCTGGAGGGTGGGGACGGGCTCGGTGGGGCCGGGGCCGACGGTCACTCCCAGGGCGGCGATCTGGGCGGCGGTGAGGTCGGCGACGGCGCCCTTGCCGTTGGTGGTGCGGTCCACCGTGGGGTCGTGCATCAGCACCGGGACGCCGTCCCTGGTGGTCTGGACGTCGGTCTCCAGCCAGTCGGCGCCCTGGTCGAGGGCGGTTTCGAAGGAGGCCATGGTGTTCTCGGGGGCGTTGCGCGGGGCACCCCGGTGACCGATCACCACCGGGGCGTCGCACGGCGGAGCGGCGGCGGCCGTCCGGGCCCGCAGCGCGGGCGCGGAGGCGCACCCGGCGGCCAGGACCGCGAGGGCGGCGAGGACGGCCGTGTGGGCGGCGCGGGGCGAGGCGGTCACGGCTCGGTGCTCCAGTGGTGATCCGGGGTGTTCCAGGGCATCCAATACGGGTCGACGCGAGATCATCAAACTGATCTGACAACCCGACAGTGGCGCCCGGTTCCCTCCAGCCTGCGGTCGGCCGGCCCTCGCCGACGCCACGGCGCACCCCGGATCACCCGGACGGGTCCCGGCCGGCCGGCCCGAAGGCTCTACCCTTGCCGGGTGGCACCAGCAGAAACGTCCAAGAAGAAGTCCAAGGCCTCCCCCGCCCCCGTCGACCTGGCGATGCCGACCCTGCGCAACGAGACCCCGCTCGGCGGGATCCCCCGTGACGAGGTCCCGCTCGACTTCCCGCGCGCCTGGGTCGAATTCGCCGACCCCGACGACGAGGAGCAGGTGTTCCGTTGTGACCTCACCTGGCTGACCTCCCGCTGGGGTTGCGTCTTCGGCCAGGGCTGCCACGGCATCCGCGAGGGCCGCGGCGAGTCGGACGGCTGCTGCACGCTGGGCGCGCACTACTCGGACGAGGACGACGAGAAGCGCGTCCTCGGCCACGCGGCGCGGCTGACGCCCGAGCTGTGGGAGAACTTCGCGCACGGCACCGACACCGCGGGCCGGATCACGTCCGACGGCGGCATCACCATGCTCGACGAGGACGGCGACCGCCAGACCCGCCGGGTCGGCGGGGCGTGCATCTTCGTGAACAGCCCCGGCTTCGCGGGCGGCGCCGGCTGCGCGCTGCACGCGCTGGCGCTCAAGGAGGGCCGGGAGCCGCTGGAGACGAAGCCGGACGTCTGCTGGCAGCTGCCGGTCCGCCGCACCTACGACTGGATCGACCGGCCGGACGACACCCGCTACCTCCAGGTCTCGATCGGCGAGTACGACCGCCGCGGCTGGGGCCCGGGCGGCCACGACCTGCACTGGTGGTGCACCGGCAGCCCGGCGGCGCACCAGGGGCCGGACCCGGTGTACGTCAGCTACCGCCCCGAGCTGACCGAGCTGATGGGCAAGGCGGCGTACGACGTGCTGGCCGGCCTGTGCGCGGAGCGGATCGCCACCAAGGGCGACCGCAAGGTGGCCCCGCACCCGGCCGACCCGGCCAAGCGGCCGAAGAAGGGCTGAGCCCGGGAAGCACCGGGCCCGAAAAGCACGGGCCTGCGCAGGCCCGGCCCGCGAAGGGCCGGGCCCTACTTGTCGATGTCCCCGACGACGAAGAACATCGACCCGAGGATCGCCACCATGTCCGCGACCAGCGTCCCGGGCAGCAGCTCGGTCAGCGCCTGGACGTTGTTGAAGGACGCCGAGCGCAGCTTGAGCCGCCACGGCGTCTTGTCGCCGCGCGAGACCAGGTAGTAGCCGTTGATGCCGAGCGGGTTCTCGGTCCAGGAGTAGGTGCTGCCCTCGGGGGCCTTGAGCACCTTGGGCAGCCGCTGGTTGATCGGGCCGGGCGGCAGGGTGGCGATCTTGTCGAGGCAGGCGACGGCGAGGTCCAGCGAGTTGAGGGTCTGCTCCAGCAGGCACTCGAACCGGGCCAGGCAGTCGCCCTCCTCGCGGGTGACCACGGTGAGCACCTGCCGCAGCTCGTCGGAGTCGTACGCGAGGTAGGGCTCGTCGCGGCGCAGGTCGAGGTCGAGGCCGCTGGCGCGGGCGATCGGGCCGCTGACGCCGTACGCCTGGGCCTGGGCCCGGGTGAGGATGCCGACGCCGGCGGTGCGGGCGCGGAAGATCTCGTTGCCGAGGACGAGGTCCTCGAAGACCGGCAGCTGGGAGCGGACGGTGGCGACGGCGGTGCGGACGCGGCCGAGCCAGCCGGCCGGGAGGTCCTCCTTGAGGCCGCCGACCCGGTTGAACATGTAGTGCATGCGCCCGCCGGAGGCCTCCTCCAGGACGTGCTGGAGGTCCTCGCGGCCGGTGAAGGCATGGAAGATCGGGGTGATGCCGCCGAGTTCCAGCGGGTAGGAGCCGAGGAACATCAGGTGGTTGAGCACCCGGTTGAGTTCGGCGAGCAGGGTGCGGATCCACACCGCCCGCTCGGGGACCTCCATGCCGAGCATCCGCTCGACGCCGAGGACGACGCCGAGCTCGTTGCCGAAGGCGGAGAGCCAGTCGTGCCGGTTGGCCAGCATGATGATCTGCCGGTAGTCGCGGGCCTCGAACAGTTTCTCCGCGCCCCGGTGCATGTAGCCGATCACCGGCTCGGCGGTGATGATCCGCTCGCCGTCGAGCACCAGCCGCAGCCGCAGCACGCCGTGCGTGGCGGGGTGCTGCGGGCCGATGTTGAGCACCATGTCGGTGGTGCCCGCCTCGCCGGTGAAGTTCTCGGCTCCCGCCCCGATGCCGACCGTGGTCTCCCTCATGGGGTCAGAGTCTGCCACCCCGGCAGGGCGGCCAGGGCCTCCGGTACCGGCATGCGGACGGCCTGGGCGAGCCAGCCGAACGCGCCGAGCCCGGCCGGGTCGGTCAGTTCGGCGCCCTCGCCGGCCCCGCCGAGCGCCCGCAGGTAGCCGGCCGGGTCGCTGGAGGCGAGCGCGAGCGGCGGCCGGGCACCGCTCACGCCGAGGGCGCGCAGGGCGTCCCGCTGGGTTGTCCACAGGCTGTGGAGACCAGGTGCGGCGACGGAGTCCAGAGCAACGTGCGCGGTGACGTCGCAGGAGCCGTCCGGCACCGGCGAAACCTCGCGGCCGCCCCGGAAGCCGGTCAGGGTGCCGAACAGCGGGCGCCGGTCGGCGGTGTGCCCGTAGTCGACGGCGACGGCCAGGCCGCGCTCCAGCCCGGCGACGGCCCGCGCCCAGGCGGCGTCCCGGGTACCGCCGAACTCCACGGAGTCCCCGGGGTGCCCGACCGGCCACCAGCGCTCGGCCCAGGCCGCGTCGGCCGCCGAGGCGGGCCCGCCGAGCCGCTCCCCGCCGGTCGCGGTGTCCACCTCCCGGTAGCGCAGCACCCCGCCGTCGTCGACCTCGCCGACGTCCAGCGGCACGTTGTCCAGCCATTCGTTGGCGAACAGCAGCCCGGTGACGCCGCGCGGCACCTCGTCCGTCCACAGGGCTGTGGACGGCAGGTCCGCCGGGCGCCGCGCGATCTCCACGCCGTACGGGCGCAGCCGCGCCAGCACCTCGCCGGGCAGTTCGGCCAGCACCCCGGTGAGCAGTTCACCGCGCCCGGCCCCGACGTCGACGAGGGCCAGCTCCTCCGGACGGCCTAGGGCGGCGTCAACCTCCAGCAGCAGCCGGGCCACCGCGCGGGCGAACCGCGGCGAGGCGTGCACCGAGGTGCGGAAGTGCCCGGCCGGGCCCTCCGACCTGCGGTAGAAGCCGCCGTCCGGGTCGTACAGGGCCTGCTCCATGGCGGGCGCCCACCGCATCCAAGTCATAGCGCGGGACGCTACCCGCAGCCGGGCGCGCCCTCCCCACCGGTACGGTGCGTCTCCGACCTACGGAGTAGGACGGATCGCCCTACCGGCGGACCTGAACACGCCAGGTGACTGCCTAGGCTGGAGACGTGCATCGACTCAACGCCTGGCTCCGCCGTCACCCCGTGGTGGTCGACGCCGCCTGGGCTGCGATGGTGCTCTTCGTCGGCCTGCTGCCGAACGACAGTTTCAGCGACGGCTGGCGCTTCGACGCACAGATCCTGATCGCGGTGCTGCTGCCCGCGCTGATGGTCTTCCGCCGACGCTTCCCCGACGTCACCGTGGCGGCCGCCACCGGCCTCGGCCTCGGCCAGGTGGCCGCCGACGTCCTCCCGGCCGCCTCCTCCCTCGCCTACCTGGTGTTCGCGTACACCGGCGCCGCCTTCGGCCAGAAGTGGACGTCCCGGCTGGCACTGGTCGCCGGGCTGGCCGCCGGGCCCCTGGTGTTCTGGCAGCTCCACCCGCTGAAGACGGTCGCCAACGGCGCCGGGGACTACCACACCCGCCCGTACTCCTTCGGCGAGGCGGCGCTGATCACGCTGCTGATGAGCACCCCGTTCATCCTGTGCTGGGCATGGGGCCGGCTGACCAGGGTGCGCCGCGCCTACCTGACCGAGCTGGAGGACCGCGCCGCCCGGCTGGAGCGCGAGCGGGACGCCCAGTCCAAGGTGGCGGTGGCCGCCGAGCGCGCCCGGATCGCCCGCGAGCTGCACGACGTGGTCGCACACAACGTCTCGGTGATGATCGTCCAGGCCGACGGCGCCGCGTACGTGCTCGACAACTCGCCGCAGCAGGCGAAGGAGGCGCTCGGCACGATCGCGTCCACCGGCCGGCAGGCGCTGGTCGAGATGCGCCGCCTGCTGGGCGTGCTGCGCACCGCCGACACCGCCGAGGAGTACGTGCCGCAGCCCGGCGTCGAGGAGCTGCCGGAGCTGCTGGAGCAGGTCCGCACGGCCGGGCTGCAGGTGGACTACGCGACCTCCGGGCATCCGCGCGAGCTGCCGCGCGGCGTCGAGCTGACGGTCTACCGGATCGTCCAGGAGGCGCTGACCAACGTCCGCAAGCACGGCGGCCCCGACGTGCACGCCCGGGTCGCGGTCGACTTCGGCGAGCGCGAGCTGGCCGTCCTGGTCGAGGACGACGGCCGAGGCAGCACCGACGAGCAACTGGCCGTCGGCGGCACGGACGGCCTCGGCCACGGCCTGATCGGCATGCGCGAGCGGGTCGGCATGGTCAGCGGCAGCCTCGACGTGGGCCCCCGCCCCGGCGGCGGCTTCCGGATCCGCGCCATCCTGCCGCTCAAGGCGGCCCACTAACCCCCCGGTCCCCCCGACGCCCCCTGAAGGAGCCACCTTGACCATCCGCGTGATGCTCGTCGACGACCAGGAACTGCTGCGCACCGGCTTCCGGATGATCCTGCAGTCGCAGGGCGACATCGAGATCGTCGCCGAGGCCGGCGACGGCGCCCGGGCCCTGGAGGAGCTGCGGCACACCCAGGTGGACGTGATCCTGATGGACGTGCGGATGCCGCGCCTGGACGGGGTGCAGACCACCCGCCGGATCTGCCTGGCCGAGGACGGCAGCCCCGTGCCCAACGCCCCGCACGTGCTCATCCTGACCACCTTCGACCTGGACGAGTACGCCTTCGCCGCGCTCAAGGCCGGCGCCAGCGGCTTCCTGCTCAAGGACGTCCCGCCGACCGAGCTGGTGGCCGCGATCCGCGCGGTGCACGGCGGGGACGCGGTGGTCGCGCCGACCACCACCCGCCGCATGATCGACCGCTTCGCCGAGGTGCTGCCGACCCCGCAGAGCGCGCCCGGCTCGGACGCCCTCGGGCCGCTGACCGAGCGGGAGCGGGAGGTGTTCCTGCTGGTCGCCCAGGGGCTGTCGAACGGCGAGATCGCGGCCCGGCTGGTGCTCTCCGAGGCCACCGTGAAGACCCACGTCGGCCGGATCCTGGCCAAGCTCGGCCTGCGCGACCGGGTCCAGGCCGTGGTGCTCGCCTACGAGGCCGGGCTGATCCGGGCCGGGGCGACGGACTGAGCGGCCCCGGGCACCCCCCGGGCGTCCCGTGGAGGACCCCGTGGAGGACCGGCTGAGCGCCCGTAGAATGGGCCGGTACGTCCGGTACCCGAAGAGGACCGGAACGAGGAGCTAAGGACGAGGGCCGGGCCGTGAACACGTCCGACAGTGCCGACCACGCCGCCGACGGCGGGTTCGCCCCGCTCGCCGACGGCTTCGGCGATCCGAGCCACCTGAACGACCCGCGCCACCCGAGCTACCCCGACGACCCGGCCGACCCCGGCAACCGCCCGGCCCGGCTGGCCGTCGGCGTGGTCGGCACCGGCCGGGTCGGCCCGGCACTGGGCGCCGCCCTGCAGCTCGCCGGGCACACCGTGGTCGCCGCCTCCGGGGTGTCCGCCACCTCCCGCCGCCGCGCCGAGGCACTGCTGCCGGGGGTGCGGATCGTCACCCCGCCGCAGGTGCTGGCCGCCGCCGACCTGGTGCTGCTCACCGTGCCGGACGACACGCTGGCCGACCTGGTGGCCGGCCTCGCCGCGACCGGCGCCGTCCGCCCCGGGCAGCTGCTGGTGCACACCTCCGGCGCACACGGCGTCGGCATCCTGGAGCCCGCCACCCGGGCCGGGGCGCTGCCGCTGGCGCTGCACCCGGCGATGACCTTCACCGGCACCTCCGTCGACCTGGACCGGCTGGCCGGCTGCCCGTTCGGGGTGACCGCCCCCGAGGAGCTGCGGCCGGTCGCCGAGGCGCTGGTGGTGGAGATGGGCGGCGAGCCGGAGTGGGTGCCGGAGCAGGTCCGCCCGCTCTACCACACGGCCCTCGCGCACGGCGCGAACCACCTGGTCACCCTGGTCGCGCAGGCGATGGACCTGCTGCGCACGGCCGGCGTCGCCGAGCCCGGCCGGCTGCTCGGCCCGCTGCTCGGCGCCGCCCTGGACAACAGCCTGCGCTCCGGCGACGCGGCCCTCACCGGCCCGGTCGCCCGGGGCGACGCGGGCACCGTGCGGCGCCACCTGGCGCAGCTCAGTACGGTGTCCCCGGACATCCCGGCGGCCTACCGCGCGATGGCCCGCGCCACCGCGCAGCGGGCGGTGGCGAACGGAACCCTCGCGACCGACTCTGCGGCCGCTGTGCTGGATGCTCTCAACGAGGAGAATCGCTAGTGACTCCTCCCCGGCCTGAGCCGGGGCTTCTCACTCGGTCGCCAGAGCGACCTCATGACGGACAAGCCCTGCCCGGTGCGTTACTGCACGGGACGGAGCGTAACAAGGCGGCGGAACCTCGCGCAGCCGAATGAGCGAAGGAGTGCAGGAATGGCGGGCAAAGCCCAGCGAAACAAGCCCCAGCGGGCGCCGAAGGTCCACCGGGCCGTCGTCACCCGCACCGTGGACGACTTCGAGGCCGCGTTCTGGCCGGACGAGCGCCCGGTCGACAACGCCGTCGTGATGACCATGGGCGCGCTGCACGAGGGCCACGCCGCGCTGATCCGGGCCGCCCGCAAGCAGGTCGGCCAGGAGGGCCGGGTCGCGGTGACGGTCTTCGTCAACCCGCTGCAGTTCGGCCCGGCCGAGGACCTGGAGCGCTACCCGCGCAGCCTGGACGAGGACGTGAAGCTGGCCGAGGAGAACGGCGCCGACGTGGTGTTCGCGCCCTCCGTCGACGAGGTGTACCCGAACGGCCGGCCGCAGGTGCGCCTGTCGGCCGGCCCGATGGGCGAGCGCTTCGAGGGCGCCACCCGCCCCGGCCACTTCGACGGCGTGCTGACCGTCGTCGCCAAGCTGCTGCACATCACCGACCCGGACTTCGCGTTCTTCGGCGAGAAGGACGCGCAGCAGCTCGCGATCATCCAGCGGATGGTCGCCGACCTGGACTTCGACGTCGAGGTGGTCGGGGTGCCGACCGCCCGCGAGGAGGACGGGCTGGCGCGCTCCTCGCGCAACCGCTACCTCTCCGCCGACGAGCGCGAGCAGGCCCTCGCCCTCTCCAAGGCGCTGTTCGCCGGCCGGGACGCCGCCGCCCAGGGCCCGAAGGCCGTCCGCGAGGCCGCCTCGGCGGTCCTGGACGCGGCCGAGGGCATCACCCTCGACTACCTCGCCCTGGTCGACCCGCACGACTTCAGCGAAGCGGCGGACGACTTCCAGGGCGCGGCGGTGCTGGCCGTCGCCGCGACGGTGGGTTCCACCCGCCTGATCGACAACGTCCACGTCATCTGCCGCTAGGTCCTGTCCGGCCGGACAGGACCTGGGCAGCCGGCCACCCGGCACGGACCCGTTCGGTAAGAGCTCCCCTTTAGGCATGCACTCACAGGAGGCGTGACCCGCAATGCTCCGCACCATGCTCAAGTCCAAGATCCACCGGGCCACCGTGACCCAGGCCGACCTGCACTACGTCGGCTCCGTCACGGTGGACGAGGACCTGCTCGACGCCGCCGACCTGCTCCCCGGCGAGCTGGTCCACATCGTCGACATCAACAACGGCGCCCGGCTGGAGACCTACACCATCGCCGGCCCGCGCGGCTCCGGCGTGATCGGCATCAACGGCGCCGCCGCCCGCCTGGTCCACCCCGGCGACCTGGTCATACTCATCGCCTACGGGCAGATGGACACGGCCGAGGCCAAGGGCTACGCACCGAGCATCGTCTTCGTGGACGAGCGGAACCGGATCACCGGCCTGGGCGGCGACCCCGCCGAGGCCCCGGAGGGCACCGGACTGCTCCGCGGCGACGAGGCGTACGGTGACGGCAACGGCGCGGCCCCGACCGCCGCGCGCTGAAGGAGCCACTGACGCCATGTCCGCCACGCACCGCCTCACCGCCCCGGCCCCCGGCTGGACCGCCACCACCGACGTGGTCGTGGTCGGCTCCGGGGTGGCCGGCCTCACCGTCGCCCTCAACGCCCGCAAGGCCGGTCTGCGGACCATGGTGGTCACCAAGGCGATGCTGGACGACGGCTCCACCCGCTGGGCCCAGGGCGGCATCGCGGCCGCCCTGGGCGAGGGCGACACCCCCGCGCAGCACCTGGACGACACCCTGGTGGCCGGCGCCGGGATCTGTGACGAGGAGGCCGTGCGCACCCTGGTCACCGAGGGCCCGGACGCCGTCCGCCGGCTGATCGCCGTCGGCGCCGCCTTCGACCGCGGCACCGACGGCGAGATCCTGCTCACCCGCGAGGGCGGCCACCACCGCCGCCGGATCGCGCACGCCGGCGGGGACGCCACCGGCGCCGAGATATCGCGAGCCCTGGTGGAAGCCGTCCGCAGCGACCCCGGCGTCGAGCTGATCGAGCACGCCCTCGTCCTCGACCTGCTCACCGACGCCGACGGGCACGCCGCCGGCCTCACCCTGCACGTGATGGGCGAGGGCCAGCGCGACGGCGTCGGCGCCGTCCGGGCCCGCGCGGTGGTGCTCGCCACCGGCGGCATGGGCCAGGTCTTCTCCGCCACCACCAACCCGGCGGTCTCCACCGGCGACGGCGTGGCGCTCGCCCTGCGGGCCGGCGCCGCCGTCACCGACCTGGAGTTCGTCCAGTTCCACCCGACCGTGCTCTGGCTCGGCCCGGAGGCCGAGGGCCAGCAGCCGCTGGTCTCCGAGGCGGTCCGCGGCGAGGGCGCCCACCTGGTGGACGCGCACGGCACCCGCTTCATGCTCGGGCAGCACGAGCTGGCCGAACTGGCCCCGCGCGACATCGTCGCCAAGGCGATCACCCGGCGCATGCAGGAGCAGGGCGCCGAGCACATGTACCTGGACGGGCGGCACTTCGGCGCCGAGATGTGGGAGCAGCGCTTCCCGACCATCCTCGCCTCCTGCCGCGCGCACGGCATCGACCCGGTCACCGAGCCGATCCCGGTCGCCCCGGCCGCGCACTACGCCTCCGGCGGCATCCGCACCGACCGGCACGGCCGCACCAGCGTCCCCGGCCTGTACGCCTGCGGCGAGGTCGCCTGCACCGGGGTGCACGGCGCCAACCGGCTGGCCTCCAACTCGCTGCTGGAGGGCCTGGTCTTCGCCGAGCGGATCGCCGCCGACCTCGCCGACCGGCACCGCCACGGCGCGCTGCCCGAGCGCGCCGTGGACGTCGCCGCCGCCCGCGCCGCACGGCCGGTGCCGCTGCCCGCCTCCGAGTCGCGCGCCGAGATCCAGCGGCTGATGTCGCGCGGCGCCGGCGTGCTGCGCTCGGCCGCCTCGATGGCCGGCGCCGCCGCCGGGCTGGCCCTGCTCGCCGAGCAGGCCCACGCGCACGTCGCCGAGGAGAAGCCCGCCGACCCGCGGGTGGAGACCTGGGAGGCCGCCAACCTGCTGCTGGTCTCCACCGCGCTGGTCGCGGCCGCCGCGCAGCGCGAGGAGACCCGCGGCTGCCACTGGCGCGAGGACTTCCCCGAGCGCGACGACGCCCACTGGCGGCGCCACCTGATCACCACCCTCACCGCCTCCGGCGACCCCGTCAGCACCCCTGAGGAGCAGTAGAACCATGACCCACTCCCACGAGGAACTCCCCCTGGCCGACGCCCAGGGCGGCTGCGGCGACGGCTGCGCCTGCGGGGACGGCGAGGGCTACGAGACCGGCCTGGACCCGCAGTTGGCCGAGCTGCTGGAGCAGGCCGGACTGGACCCGATCGAGGTCGAGGACATCGCCACCCTGGCGCTGGCCGAGGACCTGGCCGGCGGCGAGGACGTCACCTCGGTGGCCACCGTGCCCGCCGAGGCCGTCGCCACCGCCGACTTCACCGCCCGCCAGGCCGGTGTGGTGGCCGGCCTGCGGATCGCCGAGGCGGTTGTCTCGCTGATCTGCGAGGAGGAGTTCGAGGTCGAGCGGCACGTCCAGGACGGCGACCGGGTCGAGGCCGGCCAGGTGCTGCTGTCGGTCCGCTCCCGCACCCGCGACCTGCTCACCGCCGAGCGCAGCGCGCTCAACCTGCTCTGCCACCTGTCCGGCATCGCCACCGCGACCCGCGCCTGGGCCGACGCCCTGGAGGGCACCGGCGCCGTCGTCCGGGACACCCGCAAGACGACCCCGGGCCTGCGCGCGCTGGAGAAGTTCGCGGTGCGCTGCGGCGGCGGCGCCAACCACCGGATGGCCCTGTCCGACGCCGCCCTGGTCAAGGACAACCACGTGGTCGCGGCCGGCGGCGTCGCCGAGGCCTTCCGGGCCGTCAAGGCCGCCTACCCCGACCTGCCGGTCGAGATCGAGGTCGACACCCTGGAGCAGATCCCGCCGGTGCTGGCGGCCGGGGCCGACCTGATCCTGCTGGACAACTTCACCGTCCCGCAGCTGAAGGAGGCCGTCGAGCTGGTGGCCGGCCGGGCGAAGCTGGAGGCCTCCGGCGGCCTGACCCTGGCCACCGCGCGCGAGGTCGCCCAGACTGGTGTCGACTACCTGGCGGTGGGCGCGCTCACCCACTCCTCGCCGATCCTGGACATCGGCCTCGACCTGCGCGCCTGACCCTCGTCCCGACTCGCAGAAAGCGCCCCATGCTCCTCACCATCGACGTCGGCAACACCCAGACCACGCTCGGCCTGTTCGACGGCGAGGACGTGGTGGAACATTGGCGGATCTCGACTGATTCGCGCCGCACGGCCGATGAACTGGCAGTGCTGCTACAGGGGTTGATGGGCAACCACACCGCGGTCCGGGAGGCCGCGGTGGAGGGCCTGGCGATCTGCTCGTCCGTTCCCGCCGTGCTCCACGAGCTGCGCGAGGTGACCCGCCGCTACTACGGCGACGTCCCCGCGGTGATCGTGGAGCCCGGCGTGAAGACCGGGGTGCACGTCCTGATGGACAACCCCAAGGAGGTCGGCGCCGACCGGATCGTCAACGCCCTGGCCGCCAACCACCTGTACGGCGGCCCGTGCATCGTGGTCGACTTCGGCACCGCCACCACCTTCGACGCCGTCAACGCCCGCGGCGACTACGTGGGCGGCGCGATCGCCCCCGGCATCGAGATCTCGGTCGAGGCGCTCGGCCTCCGCGGCGCCCAACTGCGCAAGATCGAGCTGGCCAAGCCCCGCAACGTGATCGGCAAGAACACCGTCGAGGGCATGCAGTCCGGCATCCTGTACGGCTTCGCGGGCCAGGTCGACGGCCTGGTCGACCGGATGGCCAAGGAGCTGTCCAAGGACCCGGACGACGTCCAGGTGATCGCCACCGGCGGACTGGCCCCCCTCGTCCTCGGCGAGGCCTCCACCATCGACGTGCACGAGCCCTGGCTCACCCTGATCGGCCTGCGCCTGGTCTTCGAGCGCAACCGCCCGGCCTGACCGGCCCCCAGGACCCACCGTCGGCGCCCCCCGGTCCGTCCGGGGGGGGGCGGCCGGCGGCCGACCCCCCCCCCCCCCCCGGTGAGCCCCGTCGAGGCGGTGGACACACCCGCCGCCCACCCCGTCTGACGCAACCACAAGTTCAACATACGCCACCACCCCC
>NZ_JBHXML010000075.1:28605-55248 GCF_042720345.1 Kitasatospora sp. NPDC058478
CCTGCCACTGTGCGCGCCTGTTTTTTTTTTTTTACCCCCCCGGGCCGGGGGGGGGGCCCCCGACGCGCGTCCTCCCCCACCCCCGCGGCCGATTCCGCCGGGCCGAACGTGGGGCGTCGGCGCGACGCTACCGACAAATCGGATATTCCTCACGTAGTGTCAGCCCATGCCTACGCCACACGGATCGCGCGGCGGCATGGCCTTCAGCGCCGACGAAGTCCGCGTGCTGCGCCGCGCCCTCGCCCAAGCCCTGCACCCCGCCGTCCCCGTCCACCTCCAGCTCCCCGACCGTCCGGTGTTCGCCGGGCCGGGCGCCGAGCTGTGGGCGGAGGACGTCCAGGACGCGCTGCGTCTGACCGAGGCGATCGACGAGGCCGTCCAGGAGGGCGGCCGGCTGCGCGCCTTCCTGCTCGCCGACCTCGGGCGCTACCGGGCAGCCCTGCCCGGCAGTGCCCCCGGCTACCTGGAACGCCTGGAGGAGGCCGTGACCGACGGCTACCTGCCCGGCCCGGAGGACCTCACCGCGCTGCGCGGGCTGACCCGCCAGCCGTGCGGCCACGGCGAACGCGCCCGCCGCTCCCGGCTGGCCGGCCGCTGCCACGCGCTGGCCGAGGCCGCCGTCCGCGAACGGCTCGCCCTCACCACCGGGCAGCACCGCCACCTCGTCGTCGTACCGAGCCCCGCCGCACCCCCGAGCAGTCTCCCCACCCCTGTTGGAGGACGGATCACGATGAGCAGCACCGACTCCCCCGCCGAGCGGCCCACCGCCCCCCAGAACCCGCCCCGCCCGCACCGGATGCCCACCCCGGCCGAACTCTTCGGGCGCCGCCCCAAGCCCCCCGCCCACCCCGCGCCCCCGGCCGCCCCGGATCCCGACGAGATCGAACTCGCCACCGGCACCGGCTGAGCCGCCCGCGCCCGAGGAGGGGGACCGCCGACGCGGTCCCCCTCTTGTCGTTATCCCGTGGCGGAGCACGGTGTGTGGCTGGCTACCCTTGTGGGGTGAGCGATCAGAGCCCCATCCCCGCGACCGACGACCTTCCCGAGCAGATGCGCGTCCGGCGCGAGAAGCTGGACCGGCTCCGGGCGGCCGGTGTCGACCCCTACCCGGTCGGCTTCCCCCGCACCAGCACCATCGCGGACCTGCGCGCCAAGCACCCCGACCTGGAGCCCGACACCGCGACCGGTGAGCGGGCCGGCGTCACCGGCCGGGTGATCCTCTCCCGCACCGGCGGCAAGCTCTGCTTCGCCACGCTGCGCGACGGCACCGGCGACCTCCAGGTGATGTTCTCCCTGGACAAGCTGGGAGCGGAGCGGCTGGCGGCCTGGAAGACGGACATCGACCTGGGCGACCAGGTCGGCGTCGAGGGCGAGGTGATCACCTCCAAGCGCGGCGAGCTGTCCGTGATGGTGGACCGCTGGGAGCTCACCGCCAAGTGCCTGCGCCCGCTGCCGGACAAGCACAAGGGCCTGACCGACCCGGAGGCCCGGGTCCGCCAGCGGTACGTCGACCTGATCGTCAACCCCGAGGCCCGCGAGATCCTGCACCTGCGCAGCAAGGTGGTCCGCTCGATCCGCCGCACCTACGAGGACCGCGGCTACATCGAGGTCGAGACCCCGATGCTGCAGCCGGTGCACGGCGGCGCCAACGCCCGCCCGTTCAAGACGCACATCAACGCGTACGACATCGACCTCTACATGCGCATCGCCCCCGAGCTGTACCTCAAGCGGCTGGTGGTCGGCGGCGCCGAGAAGGTCTTCGAGATCAACCGCAACTTCCGCAACGAGGGCGCGGACTCCACCCACAACCCGGAGTTCACCTCGCTGGAGTCGTACGAGGCGTACGGCGACTACGACACCCAGGCCGAGCTGATCCGCGAGACGATCGTCAACGCGGCCCGGGACGCGCTGGGCACCACGGTGATCAAGGGCCTGGACGCGCACGGCGTGGAGCACGAGATCGACCTGGCCGAGCCGTGGGAGGAGGTCTCCGTCTACCCGGGCATCTCCGCCCGCCTGGGCGTCGAGGTCACCCCGGAGACCGGCGTCGAGGAGCTGCGCAAGCTGGCCTTCGACCACGGCATCCCGTTCGACAAGGACTGGGGCCACGGTCAGATCGTGCTGGAGATGGTCGAGCGCCTGCTGGAGGAGAACGCCGTCCGGCCGACCTTCATCAAGGACTACCCGACCGAGGTCTCCCCGCTGACCCGCCAGCACCGCTCGGTGCCGGGCGTGGCCGAGAAGTGGGACCTGGTGATCTTCGGTACCGAGATCGGCACCGCCTACTCCGAGCTGGTCGACCCGGTCGAGCAGCGCGCCCGCCTGACCGCGCAGTCCCTGCTGGCGGCCGGCGGCGACGTCGAGGCGATGCAGATCGACGAGGACTTCCTGCGGGCCCTGGAGTACGCGATGCCGCCGACCGGCGGCCTCGGCCTCGGGGTGGACCGCCTGATCATGCTGCTGACCGGCAAGAACATCCGGGAGACCGTGCTCTTCCCGCTGGTGAAGCCGGAGGCGAAGGCTTCCGCCGCGACGGCGGAGAAGACCGAGGAGGAGTGACTGATGGACTACGTCAGCGCGATCGTGCCGCCGCTGGTCATGGCGATCGGCTTCGGATTCCTGGTGCGGGCCATCATCCGCAGCCAGGGCGGAGCCCAGAAGGCCAAGGAAGACCTCGACTGACCCGCGAGCGAACCCGCGACTGACACCGTCAGCCGCCGAACCACCGACGCGCCGCCATTCCCGATTCCGGGGGTGGCGGCGCGCCGGTTTGGCGCACTTCACAAGATTTGCCCCATTCACTCCCTATCCTGGCCGCACTATGGTCCGGCAACTCGGTGAACTTGAGAACGCCATCATGACCCGGGTGTGGCGGTGGAACCGACCGGTGACGGTTCGCGAGGTTCTCCTGGATCTGCAGTCGGAACGCGAAATCGCGTACACCACGGTGATGACCGTCCTGGACAAGCTCCACAGAAAGGGCTGGCTGCGCCGCGAGCGGGTCGGCCGGGCCTATCGATATGAACCGGTCTCGTCCCGCGAGGCGTACACCGCGGCGCTGATGAACGACGCGTGGGCCACCAGTGACAATCCGGCCGCGGCCCTGGTGCACTTCTTCGGCCTGATGTCGCCCGGCCAGCGCGAGGCACTGCGGGACGCCTTGCGGGTCGCCGCTCTGTTCCCGTCGGATCCGGCCCCCGCCGAATCCGCGGAGCCGGGACCGGATACCGGGGAGACCCCGCCGGGCGCGACACGATAACGTCCCGGCCATGGAGGTCACCATCCGCCGTGCGCGGACCACGGACGTGCGGACCGTACGCGGGCTCATCGACGCCTACTCACGCGACGGCATTCTGCTCGACAAGCCCACAGTCACACTGTTCGAATCCGTCCAGGAGTTCTGGGTCGCCGAACGCGACGACACCGGTGCGGTGGTGGCCTGCGGCGCCCTGCACGTGATGTGGGAGGACCTGGCCGAAGTCCGCACGCTCGCCGTCGATCCGTCCTGCCGGGGCTTCGGGGTCGGACATCTGCTGCTGGAGAAGCTGCTGCAGACCGCACGCTGGCTCGGCGTCCGTCGGATTTTCTGCTTGACGTTCGAGGTTCCGTTCTTCGCGAAACACGGTTTCGTCGAGATCGGTGAGCTTCAGGAAACCGATGATGGTACGACAGACCCGGCGGCGATCGCTACGGATGTCTATGAAGAACTTCTCCGCTCGTACGATGAAGGTGTCGCGGAGTTCCTTGACCTGGAGCGGGTGAAGCCCAACACACTGGGCAACTCGCGCATGCTGCTGCACCTCTGAGCGGCTCCGCGCCGGTCAAGGGTTTGTGTTTTCCGGAGAAAGGCGCTTTCCTTTCCTTAGGCAATGGGTCGTTTAGCGGAAAGGGAAGCCCGTGGCACAGAGGGTGCAGGTCATTCTTGAAGACGATCTCGACGGTGGTTCGGCGGACGAGACGGTGACGTTCGCGCTCGACGGCGTTGCCTACGAGATCGACCTGAAGAGCGCCAACGCGGACAAGCTGCGCGGTCTGCTGGCGCCGTACGTGGAGAAGGGCCGCAAGCAGAGCGGCCGGCTCGCCGGCCCGCGGCGCCCGGGTCGCGGCACCGCGCCGCGCCCCTCCGGCAGCGCGCCGGACACCGCGAAGATCCGCGCGTGGGCCAAGGAGCAGGGCATGGAGGTCAACGACCGCGGCCGGGTGCCGAGCACCGTCCGCGAGGCCTACGACAAGGCCAACGCGTCCTGACCCCGGCGCCGCCGGAACGCCGGAGCGGATGCGGGGCCCCGGCGGCCGCACACGGCGCCGACGACACACGCGCGGGGCGCGGAGGACTCTCCTCCGCGCCCCGCGGCGCGCACCCCGGGGGCCGCAGCAGCACCGGTACCGGGGGGCGTCCGGGGCGCGGGCTCGGGCGGCGGAACAATCACGAGCTGTGCAACGCTGTAAGGGCGAAGCGGTAACGCCGGCACCACCGGGCGGCGTACCTGCCGCACCGGCCGTGCCGAACCGCCGTCGCCGCGACGCGACTTCTCGCCAGGCGAACACCGCCACCGCGGAAACTGCGCGAGAAGCGCCCCGATACCGGGTATGAATGCAGGTGGACGGGTTCTCGGACCCGTCCAGGGGCAGCATGCGTGACCGGCCGGAGACGGCCCGGCTCCGCCCCGGCGGTTCTTGTTCGCCGATGGCGTAGCGGTATCCGGTGCATCCGGGCCACCTGTGGGAACACCGTTTCCCAGCATCAGGTTGGGATTGGTGTCGGATGGTCGCGCAGCATCTCGCTCCCGTACCGGGGAGTGAATCCGTGGGCCGCGCCGCTGAGCGGGACTAGCATGCGGAAGGACAGGGCGGGGACCGACCCCGAACTGCCCGACCGCTCTGAGGAGCGATAAACGATGTTCGAGAGGTTCACCGACCGCGCGCGGCGGGTTGTCGTCCTGGCTCAGGAAGAAGCCCGGATGCTCAACCACAACTACATCGGCACCGAGCACATCCTCCTGGGTCTGATCCACGAGGGCGAGGGCGTCGCCGCCAAGGCCCTGGAGAGCCTCGGGATTTCCCTTGAGGCCGTGCGCCAGCAGGTCGAGGAGATCATCGGCCAGGGGCAGCAGGCCCCGTCCGGCCACATCCCCTTCACCCCGCGGGCGAAGAAGGTCCTGGAGCTGTCGCTCCGGGAGGCGCTGCAGCTCGGCCACAACTACATCGGCACCGAGCACATCCTGCTCGGTCTGATCCGCGAGGGCGAGGGCGTCGCCGCCCAGGTCCTGGTCAAGCTGGGCGCCGACCTCAACCGGGTGCGCCAGCAGGTCATCCAGCTGCTCTCCGGCTACCAGACCGGCGGCGGCAAGGAGTCGGCCACGGCCGGCGGGCCCGCCGAGGGCACCCCGTCGACCTCGCTGGTCCTGGACCAGTTCGGCCGCAACCTCACCCAGGCCGCCCGCGAGGCCAAGCTCGACCCGGTCATCGGGCGCGAGAAGGAGATCGAGCGGGTCATGCAGGTGCTGTCCCGCCGCACCAAGAACAACCCGGTCCTGATCGGCGAGCCCGGCGTGGGCAAGACCGCCGTGGTCGAGGGCCTGGCGCAGGCGATCGTCAAGGGCGAGGTCCCGGAGACGCTCAAGGACAAGCAGCTCTACACGCTGGACCTGGGCGCCCTGGTGGCCGGCTCGCGCTACCGCGGTGACTTCGAGGAGCGCCTGAAGAAGGTGCTCAAGGAGATCCGCACCCGCGGCGACATCATCCTGTTCATCGACGAGCTGCACACCCTGGTCGGCGCGGGCGCCGCCGAGGGCGCCATCGACGCCGCCAGCATCCTCAAGCCGATGCTGGCCCGCGGCGAGCTGCAGACCATCGGTGCCACCACCCTGGACGAGTACCGCAAGCACCTGGAGAAGGACGCCGCGCTGGAGCGCCGCTTCCAGCCGATCCAGGTCGCCGAGCCGTCGCTGCCGCACACCATCGAGATCCTCAAGGGTCTGCGCGACCGCTACGAGGCCCACCACCGGGTCTCCATCACGGACTCCGCGCTGGTCGCCGCCGCCACCCTGGCCGACCGCTACATCTCGGACCGCTTCCTGCCGGACAAGGCGATCGACCTGATCGACGAGGCCGGCTCCCGAATGCGCATCCGCCGGATGACCGCGCCGCCGGACCTGCGCGAGTTCGACGAGAAGATCGCCGACGTGCGCCGCGAGAAGGAGAGCGCGATCGACGCGCAGGACTTCGAGAAGGCCGCGTCCCTGCGCGACGACGAGAAGCAGCTCCTCCAGGCCAAGGCCAAGCGCGAGAAGGAGTGGAAGGCCGGCGACATGGACGTCGTCGCGGAGGTCAACGAGGAGCTCATCGCCGAGGTCCTGGCCACCGCCACCGGCATCCCGGTCTTCAAGCTGACCGAGGAGGAGACCTCGCGGCTGCTGCGCATGGAGGACGAGCTGCACAAGCGCGTCATCGGCCAGAAGGACGCCATCAAGGCGCTCTCCCAGGCCATCCGGCGCACCCGTGCGGGCCTCAAGGACCCGAAGCGCCCCGGCGGCTCGTTCATCTTCGCCGGCCCGTCCGGCGTCGGTAAGACCGAGCTGTCCAAGACGCTCGCCGAGTTCCTCTTCGGCGACGAGGACGCGCTGATCGCGCTCGACATGTCCGAGTTCTCCGAGAAGCACACCGTCTCCCGGCTCTTCGGTTCGCCCCCCGGATACGTGGGCTACGAGGAGGGCGGCCAGCTGACCGAGAAGGTCCGCCGCAAGCCGTTCTCCGTCGTCCTCTTCGACGAGGTCGAGAAGGCCCACCCGGACATCTTCAACTCGCTGCTGCAGATCCTGGAGGACGGTCGCCTGACCGACTCCCAGGGCCGCGTGGTCGACTTCAAGAACACCGTCATCATCATGACGACCAACCTCGGCACCCGGGACATCTCCAAGGGCTTCAACCTGGGCTTCGCGGCCACGGGTGACTCCACGACCGGGTACGAGCGGATGAAGGCGAAGGTCGGCGAGGAGCTCAAGCAGCACTTCCGCCCCGAGTTCCTGAACCGCGTCGACGACATCGTGGTGTTCCACCAGCTGTCCGAGGAAGACATCATCCAGATCGTCGACCTGATGATCGACAAGGTGGACGGCCGCCTCAAGGACAAGGACATGGGCCTGGAGCTCAGCGTCGAGGCCAAGAAGCTGCTGGCCAAGCGCGGCTACGACCCGATCCTGGGTGCCCGGCCGCTGCGTCGCACCATCCAGCGCGAGATCGAGGACCACCTCTCCGAGAAGATCCTCTTCGGCGAGCTGCGGGCCGGCCACATCGTGGTCGTCGGTGTCGAGGGTGAGGGCAAGGAGGCCAAGTTCACCTTCCGCGGTGAGGAGAAGTCGGCCGTCGCGGACACCCCGGCCGAGGTCGCCTCGTCCGGTCCGGACCTGACGAAGTAGCAACATTTAACAGACAACTTCACAGCTACCGAGCCCCCGGCGTCCGCGCCGGGGGCTCGGTGCGTTCCGGTCGGCCGGACCGGGGGTGCCCGTGGGCGAGGGCGGATGGCCTCGCGGCGGGCTGGTGCGGGTGCGTCCGATTTCTCAGTAAGCTTTAACGGACATACGGTTGACATATGGTCAGCTGATGGGAAGTTGCGCAGGATAGCGCCGTGGCCATGTCATGGTCAAGGGCTATCTTTTTTGTCCACGCTTGTATCAAATGACGTCCACCTGTCTTTCATTTTGGTTTGCCGGGCTTTGGCCAAGAGCTGGCCCCGGTCGGGGAGGACGTCACAACTTTGAAGAACATCAGGAGATCCGCTGCGGCTGCCACGGCCGCAGCGGTCATAGTCGCGCTCGGCGCGGGCCTGTTCCCGGCCACCGCCGTCGCCGCGGGCTCGGCTCCCGCACCCAGGGACCCGGCCGACGCCGTCCAGTCCGCCAACATCGAGCACAACCTGCCGGGCCCGCTGACCGAGAAGGTCGAGGCCGAGCAGAAGGCCGCCACCGAGCAGCTGATCGCGGGCACCGCCCAGGTCGAGCAGCACAACGGCAGCAGCAGCATCAAGCTGGGCAAGGACAAGTACGTGGAGCTCGGTCGCGAGCGCACGGACAAGATCTTCACCATCCTCGTCGACTTCGGCGACCAGGTGGACAACACCACCAAGACCGCAGACGGCAAGGTCATGTACGGCGGTGAGGCCGGCCCGAAGCACAACGAGATCGAGAAGCCGGACCGCGCCAACGACAACTCGACCGCCTGGCAGGCCGACTACAACCAGCAGCACTTCCAGGAGCTGTACTTCTCCAAGGACAAGCCCTCGCTGAAGACCTTCTACGAGAAGCAGTCCTCGGGCCGCTACTCGGTCGACGGCGTGGTCTCGGACTGGGTGCGGGTGCCGTGGAACGAGGCCCGGTACGGCTCGGACTACTGCGGCTCCAACGTCTGCGACAGCGCCCAGGACCTGATCCGCGACGCCGTGGACATCTGGTACAAGGACCAGCTGGCCAAGGGGCAGACCAAGGAGCAGCTCAAGGCCACCCTGGCGTCGTACGACCAGTGGGACCGCTACGGTTCCCACAACGACGGGAACTTCAACCAGCCCGACGGGTACATCGACCACTTCCAGATCGTGCACGCCGGTGAGGACAAGTCGGCCGGCGGCGGCAAGCAGGGCAGCAAGGCCCTGTGGGCCCACCGCGCCTACGCCTACGGCAACCTGAACGGCCAGGCGGGCCCGGCCGACAACAAGCTCGGCGGCGTCCAGGTCGGCGACTCCGGCTTCTGGATCGGCGACTACACGATGCAGCCGGAGAACGGCGGCCTCGGCGTCTTCGCCCACGAGTACGGCCACGACCTCGGTCTGCCGGACCTCTACGACACCGCCGGCACCGGCATCGACAACTCGGTCGGCTTCTGGTCGCTGATGTCCTCCGGTTCCTGGCTCGGCGAGGGCAAGGGCGCCATCGGCGACATGCCGAACGACCTCGACGCCTGGAGCAAGCTCAAGCTCGGCTGGCTGAAGTTCGACAAGGCCAAGGCCGGCACCGAGTCGACCCACCACATCGGCCCGGTCGAGTACAACAGCAGCCTCCCGCAGGCCCTGGTCGTCGAGCTGCCGAAGAAGACCATCCCCACCGACATCAACAAGCCCGCTTCGGGCAAGAGCGAGTGGTGGAGCGGCAGCGCCGACAACTTGAACGTCACGCTCACCCGTGACATCGACCTGACCGGCAAGACCAAGGCCAGCCTGAACGCCAAGGCCTGGTACGAGCTGGAGGCGAACTTCGACTACGCCTTCGCCGAGGTCTCCACCGACGGCGGCACCAACTGGACCGCCCTGGACGGCACCTGGAACGGCAAGCCGATCACGAAGGACGCCGGCGGCCGCGCGGCCCTGACCGGCCTCACCGCCGCCTGGGGCGACGTGTCCTTCTCGCTGGACGCCTACGCCGGCAAGGCCGTCAAGGTCCGCTTCCACAACACCACCGACGGTGGCCTGCACTACCGCGGCTTCGCCGTCGACGACATCTCGGTGACCGCCGACGGTTCGACGATCTTCAGCGACGACGTCGAGAACGGTGACAACGGCTGGGTGGCCAAGGGCTTCACCCGCTTCGCCGGCAGCTACACCAAGGACTACGGGCAGTACTACATCGCGGAGAACCGCCAGTACGTCTCCTTCGACCAGACCCTGAAGACCGGCCCGTACAACTTCGGTTGGGGCAACAGCCGGCCGAAGTGGGTCGAGTACTACCCGTACCAGCCCGGTCTGCTGATCTGGTTCTGGGACGAGTCGCAGCCCAACAACAACGTCAGCGCCCACCCGGGCCACGGTCTGATCCTGCCGATCGACTCGCACCCGACCCCGCTCAAGTGGAGCGACGGCGCCCTGCTGCGTCCGCGCATGCAGGGTTACGACTCGACCTTCGGCTCGCGCAAGACCAGCCAGCTGACCCTGCACAAGAACGGCGTCGAGACGGTCGTCCCGAAGGCCAAGGGTGTCGACGAGTTCTCGGACCTGAAGTCGTGGTGGTCCAAGGACAACCCGTACAGCGGCGTGGACGTCCCGAAGACCGGTACCAGCATCGAGGTCGAGAACGAGTCCTCGAACTACCTGGAGACCTGGATCCGGGTCCGCCCGGTCGACAACTGATCGGTCGAGCAGTAGCGATCAGCCTGTGACCAGGCGGTTCTGACCCACCACGTCCGGCCCGTCCCCGCATCGCGCGGGGGCGGGCCGGACGCTTTCCGGTCAGGCCCCGCCGCGGCTCCCGCCGGCCCCGGCGCCCCGGGCCGGCAGCCGGTCCAGGAAGGCGGCGGCCGCCTCGGCGACGTCCGCCGGCGTCCAGTCGAGCGCGGACGCCGACACCGTGACCTCCGTCATCGCCAGGCCCGGCAGGTCCCGCTCGCGCCAGCCGCCGAACAGGGCGACCCCGGTCTCCTCGGCCAGCCCCAGCCCGGCCTCGTCCAACTCCCCGGCGGCGTACGGCAGCCAGAGCTGGAACTGGTGGGTGTGCGGCGGGGCCGGGTGCACCCGGGCGCCGGGGACCGCCGCGAAGGCCGCGTCCAGCGCCTCGGCGACCACCTTGGCGTGCGTCACGTACCGCTCCAGCAGCGGGAGTCGGGCATCCAGCCCGGCCAGCGCGGCGAGCGCCGCCGGCCACTGCTGGTAGAGCTGGCCGCCGTACCGGTGCCGCCAGGCCTTGGCGGTGCGGACGAAGCCCCGCGAACCGGCCAGCGCGGCGCCGCTGATGCCGCCGAGCGTCTTGTAGAAGGACACGTAGACCGAGTCGGCCAGCGCGACGATCTCCGGCAGCGGGTGCCCGAGGTGGAACACCGACTCCCAGATCCGGGCACCGTCCAGGTGCAGGGCCGCGCCGCACTCCTCCCGGACGACCCCGGCCAGCGCCGCCAGCTCCGCCCAGTCGGGCAGCACGAAGCCCGCCTCGCGCAGCGGCAGCTCCAGGCTGAGCGCGGCGTACGGCTCGTCGAAGGAGCGCAGCTCCGCGACGGTGGGCTGGCGCGGGGCCATGGTCGGCCAGACGCTGCGCAGGCCGGTCAGCACGCCTAGCGCGTGCCGCTCGTGCTGGTCGGTGTGGGCCAGCGGGTGGGTCGCGACGGTGCGCAGCCCGGCCGCCTCGGCGTGGATCCGCAGGGCGACCTGCTGGGCCATGGTGCCGGTGGGGAAGAAGGCCGCGTCCTCGGTGCCGAGCAGGTCGGCGACCGTGCGTTCCAGGGTGCGGACCACGCCGTCGCCGTACTGGTCCAGGCGGTGGTCCAGGTCGTGGCCGCCGCCCTCCCCCGCGAGGGCGGCGAGGCGTTCGCGCATGCTCTGCGGCCGGTCGCCGGACAGGATCCGCTCGCAGCCGCGCAGGGCGGCGAAGCGGCGGTCCGGCAGGCTCGGGCGGTCATTGCCGTCGAGGTCTTCGCTCCTGTTGCCATACATGCGTCGATGGTCCCCCAGCGGGCCCGCCAGGTCAGCGGGGCGGACGGCGGAAAGGGGTGTGCGGCCGACCCAAACCCTGGATGGGCGTGGCGCTGGTCACACCGGCCGGGCTCCCGCCGGGCGCGGTACGACCGGCGGTAGTAGCCCGGCCGCGGGCGCGGGCGGCCTGCCGCGGACCGGTGACAGACGATCGGATCTCATGATCATTACTCCGTCAGCTTGAATCTCCGGCGCAACGCCGACTACACGCCGTAGTACGTCACGCCGTTTGGGACTCCGCTCGGTGACCGTTACACCTGAGTGGTCCCCCGCTCAGCACGCGCCCGAACGGGCACTTCGTGCTGCCCTCGTCCACCGTGAGGTACGGCTACCGATGTCCTCTGTCCCGCCCGTGGGGCCGGTCCTGCGCCGGCTCGCCGCCCGTACGGCGGCCCAGGCGGCGGCCTGGCAGCCCCGGCTCGGCCATGCCGCCCGCACCCATGCCGCGCCGCTGCGCGCGCTCGCCGCGCCCCGGCACCCGCTGCCCGGCGGGCACCCGCAGGCCGAACGGGAGCGCGCGGTGGTCGCCGCCGGGGCGGCCGCGGTACTGCTCGCCGGCGCGCTGCTGGTGGCCGCGCCCGGCAGCGCCTCGGCGCAGACCGTCCGGCCCACCACGCCCGGCAGCTCGGCCTTCACCGCGCCGCAGGCCGCCGTGCCCAGCCCGGGGCTGGTCCAGGTGGCCGGGCCGAGCCCGTACCGGCTGCCGAACGACGGCGACTCGGCGCAGGAGTTCGTGGCGGTGGCCGCCAACCTGCTGCCGGTGGAGCCGCCCGTCGCCGGCGCGCCGGCCGAGGCCCCCGCGCCGGGGCCCGAGGCCGCGCCCGCACCGGAGCCGGCTCCGGCTCCGGCTCCGGAGTGGTCGGCCCCGGTGCCGGACGCGCCGACCAGCAATCCGTACGGGGCGGCCAACTCCGAGTACGCCGCCGGATACCACACCGGGGTGGACTTCGCGGTCGACCCGGGCACTCCGCTGCTGGCGGTCGGGAACGCGACCGTGGTGTCGGCCGGCTGGGACGGCTCGTACGGCAAGGAGGTCGTGCTGCGGCTGGCGGACGGGCACTACGCGCAGTACGCGCACCTGTCCTCGCTCGGGGTCGCGGCCGGGGACCAGGTGTCGGCCGGCGAGCAGATCGGGCGGTCCGGGAGCACCGGCAACTCGACCGGGCCCCATCTGCACTTCGAGATCCGCACCAGCAACCGCTACGGCGCGGTGGTGAACCCGATCGCGTTCCTCGCGGGGCACGGCGTCACCGACTTCTGAGTCCGGCCCCGGCTACCGGTCCGCCCGCCTGCCCGACTGCCCGACTGCCCGACTGCCTGCCCGTCCGCTCAGGAGTGGGCGGGGGCCGGGTGGCCGATCCGGCCGCCGATCTCCAGCGCGACCTCCCGGGCCGCCCCGATCGCGTCCTCCAGGGTGGCCGCCGGCGGCCAGGGCTCGCCCCACACGTTGTCGCCGTGGTCGCAGTCCGCGGTGTCCTGCTTGAGCAGGAACATCGCCGAGTGGACGGTGAACAGCGACATCGTGGCGCGCAGCCGCTCCCGGAAGTCGGCGTCCGGCCCGTGCACCAGCTGGATCATCGTGATCATGCGGTCCTTGAACGCCAGCCCGGCCGCGGACTCGCGCAGCGCGGGCTGGTTCTCGTGGAAGAAGCGCAGCAGCGGCGCCCGCTCGGCCATCCCGTCCGCGAAGCGGCGGATCAGCTCGTCGCGCATCTCCGGGCTCCAGGACTGCTGCCGGCCCCACGCGATGGTCTCGTCGATCGGCGCGGCCATCCGCTCCACGATGCCCAGGACGATGTCGTCCTTGGTCTTGAAGTGGTAGTAGAGCGCGGCCTTGGTGACGCCGAGGCGGTCGGCGATCTCGCGCAGCGAGGTCTGCTCGTAGCCCTGCTCGGAGAAGAGCTCCAGGGACACCTCGATGATGCGGGACCGCGTGTCGCTGCGGGGGCTGTGCGGAGTGCCCATGGCCTGCCTCATGAGTGCGTCGGTGACTGCTGCGGACCCCGGTGGCGTCCGCCCCGGGCCTATTCTCCCTGCCCAGGCAGCCGGGCGGGAAACTGGCTTGACGACCGGCTAGTAAACAACTTACCGTGCCGACGGTCCACAAACTAGCCGGGCGTCAAGTAAGTGAATCACTGCGCGGCCTCCGCCCGTCCGAAACACCCCTCCGGGAGACACCACCTCATGTCACAGTCCAAGACCACCGGCCCGGTACCGGAGGAGAAGTCAGCCGAGGAGGAGCAGCCGCGGTCACCCCGCGAGATCCGCCTCGTCATGGTCGGCCTGGTCGTCACCATGCTGCTGGCCATGCTCGACAACCTGATCGTCGGCACCGCGATGCCGACCATCGTCGGCGACCTCGGCGGCGCCGAGCACCGGTCCTGGGTGGTCACCGCCTACACCCTGACCACCGCCGCCTCCACCCCGATCTGGGGCAAGCTCGGCGACATGTACGGCCGCAAGGGCAGCTTCCTCACCTCGATCGTGATCTTCCTGGTGGGCTCGGCACTGTCCGGTCTGTCGCAGAACATGACCGAGCTGATCGGCTTCCGCGCCGTACAGGGCCTGGGTGCCGGCGGTCTGATGGTCGGCGTCATGTCGATCATGGGCGCACTCGTCCCGCCGCGCGACCGCGGCAAGTACCAGGGCATGTTCGCCGCGGTGATGGCCCTCGCCACCGTCGGCGGCCCGCTGGTCGGCGGCTTCATCACCGACCACCTGAGCTGGCACTGGACCTTCTACATCAACCTGCCGCTCGGCGTGGTCGCGCTCGCCGTGGTCATCGTCACCCTGAAGCTGCCGAAGGTCCGCAACACGGCCCGGATCGACTACCTGGGCGCGATATTGCTCACCACCGGCATCACCTCGCTGGTGCTGATGACCACCTGGGGCGGCCAGCAGTACGCCTGGGGCTCCAATGAGATCCTCGGCCTGATCGCGCTCTCCGTCGCCTCGCTGATCGGCTTCTGCTACGTGGAGCAGCGTGTCGAGGAGCCGATGCTGCCGCTGGCCCTGTTCAAGAACCTGAACTTCACCCTGGTCTCGATCATCGGCTTCATCGTCGGCTTCGTGATGTTCGGCTCGACCTTCTTCCTGCCGTTCTACCAGCAGATCGTCCAGGGTGCCTCGGCGACCAACTCCGGTCTGCTGCTGATGCCGTTGATGTTCGGCATGCTGGTGGTCTCGCTGGTGGTCGGCCAGGCCGTCACCAGGACCGGGAAGTACCGGATCTACCCGATCATCGGCACCATCGTGATGACCGGTGGCATGATCCTGCTCTCCACCATGGGCGTCGGGACCAGCAGCTTCACCTCGGCCTGCTGGATGGTCGTGCTCGGCGCCGGCATGGGCTTCCTGATGCAGATCACCATGCTGGTCGCCCAGAACAGCGTCGAGCTCAAGGACATGGGCGTGGCCAGCTCCACCGCCACCCTGTTCCGCACCATCGGCGGCTCCTTCGGTGTCGCGCTGTTCGGCGCGCTGTTCAACAACCGGGTGAAGGACACCATGACCGCGCGGCTGGGCGAGCAGGCCTCGGCCGGCGGCGGGGCCAAGGACCCGGGCGAGATGAGCCCGGCCGAACTGCGCAAGCTGCCGGAGCACGTCCAGGACGCCTTCCACCACGCGGTGTCCAACGGCACTCACACCGTCTTCCTGTGGGGCGCCGGGTTGGCCGTGGTCGCGATCGCCGCCGCGGTGTTCATGCGCGAGGTGCCGCTGCGCGGTACCGGCACGGGCAAGGCGGACAAGTCCGCCGAGGCCTCGCTGGAGGCGGCGGCCGTCTGACCGCCCTCCCGCCGACACGACGGCGCCCCCGGAGGAATCCTCCGGGGGCGCCGTCCCGCGTTCGTGGCCGACTACTGGGGAAGCCGGTAGACGCCCTGCTCGACGGGCTCCACCAGGCCGTCCGCGACCAGTCCGTCCAGCGCCCGGGCCCGCTGCACCGCGTCCGGCCAGACCGCGTCCAGCCGGGCCTGCGGCACCGAGCCGTGCGACTCCCGCAGCACCGCGAGCAGCTTGCCGCGCACCTGCCGGTCCGTCCCCTCGTAGGTCTGGCCGCGCCGGGCCGGGCCCTCGTACGGCGGGCGGCCGGCCCGCTGCCAGGCACAGTGGGCGAACAGCGGGCAGCCCCCGCACTCCGGGCCGCGCGCGGTGCAGACCAGCGCGCCCAGCTCCATCACGCCGACCGCCCAGGTGGCCGCGGTCTCGGCGTCGTCGGGCAGCAGCGCCGTCGCCGTGCGGCGCTCGGCGGCCGTGGTGGCCTGGGCCGGGTACTCGACGCCGGACACCGCACGGGCGAACACCCGGCGGACGTTGGTGTCCAGCACCACGTGCCGCTGACGGAAGGCGAAGGAGGCGACCGCGGCGGCCGTGTACTCCCCGACCCCGGGCAGTGAGAGCAGGGTGGCGTGGTCGTCCGGCACCTCGCCGCCGTGCTCCTCGGTGATCGCCACCGCGGCCCCGTGCAGCCGCAGCGCGCGGCGCGGGTAGCCGAGCCGGCCCCACATCCGGACCGCCTCGCCGGGCGCATCGGCCGCGAGGTCCGCCGGGGTGGGCCAGCGGGTCAGCCACGCCTCCCAGGCGGGCAGCACCCGCTTCACCGGAGTCTGCTGGAGCATGAACTCGCTCACCATGATCGCCCAGGGCGTCGCCTCGGGCGTCCGCCAGGGGAGGTCGCGCTTGTCGGCCTCGTACCAGTCGAGGACGGTCGCGTGCAGCAGCGGCAGCGGCATCGGCGGCCGGACGGCGTCCGGCGCGGCGCCTGCCGGGGGGACGGGGGCGGGGGTGACGGTGATGGCAGCCATGGCCCTTCGATCCTCCCATGTCGACGGGCGCGACCGAAGCGGAGAAAAGCGCTCCGGATACCCCCGTGGATCTCCCGGAAACTTACCGCTTCCGAGCTCCCTCGAACGGCGCAAATGGCGGATCATGTGAAGGAAGGGGCGACTGTGCGGTGTTGGTGCGTCAAGCGGCACACACAGTCTCGTAGAGTTTGGGCGTGCCCTCTCTGCGTCAACCCGTGGGACCGCTGCCGGCCTCGATCTACTGGCGTCGGCGCGTCGTCGTGCTCGTCGCCGTCGCGGCGGTCGCCGCCCTGATCGCCTGGCTGATGATCGATCAGGACAGGGGCGGTGACGGCGGCTCATCGAGCAAGGCCGCACAGGCCGTTCCGTCCCAGAGCCAGACCCCCGCCCAGTCCATCACGCCCGGCGCGTCCCCGAGCGGCCCTGCGGCGCGCCCCGGCGGCGGCAGCGGCGGCAACGCGAGCGGCGGCCCGGTGGCCGGCTCCGGCGGCGGCGAGGTCAGCCTCAGCACCGGCGGCACCGGCGGCGGTGCCAACCCGGCTCCTGCCACCGGCGGGAGCACGGGTGGCGGTGCGGCGGCGGGCGGCGGTGCAGCCGGCGGTTCCGGCGGCACGGGCGGCACGGGCGGGGGCGCCCCGGTGGTGAACACGCCCGAGGTTATGGCGCTTCCGGTCTGCGCCTCCTCGCAGGTCACCCTGGAGCTGGCCAGCGCGCAGAACTCGTACCAGCCCAAGGACAAGCCGCGGCTCTCGCTCACCGTGAAGAACGCCTCCGGCGCCAACTGCCGGGTGGACCTGGGCCGGGCGGCCTCCGCGATCACCGTGACCGCCAGCAACGGCGACCGGGTCTGGTCCTCCGGCGACTGCCCGTCCGACCGCGGCAGCAGCTGGGTGCAGATCCCGGCCAACAACGGCCTGACCGAGACGTTCACCTGGGACCGCAGCCGCAGCAAGCCGCAGTGCGCCACCGCCGACCCGGCGCCCCCCGCGGCGGGCACCTACCTGGTGGTCGCCGACCTCACCGGGCTCTCCGGCGGCCAGGTCTCGGCGCGCTCCTCGATCCGCCTGGACAGCTGAACCCCCCTCAACTCGACTCGAAGCCCCCGGCCGCGGCCGGGGGCTTCGGCGCCTCACGGGCCGGTCGGGGGGTGCCGGTCGGGGTGGCTCGGCGAGGGGGGACTCGGCGGGGGGACTCGGCGGGGTGCGCGACGGCCCCCGGGGCGTTCCCCGGGGGCCGCGCGCGGCGGTGCGTCAGGTCGGACGTGGCGCCTGGTCAGACGTAGCGCTCCAGGATGGACGATTCGGCCAGCCGGGACAGGCCCTCGCGGACCGAGCGGGCCCGGGTCTCACCGACGCCCTCGACCGTCTGCAGGTCGTCGATGCTGGCGGCGAGCAGCTTCTGCAAGCCGCCGAAGTGCTCGACCAGGCGCTCTATCACCGTGTTGGGCAGGCGCGGGATCTTCGCCAGCAGCCGGTAGCCGCGCGGTGAGACCGCGGAGTCCAGCGACTCCGGGGAGCCCGAGTAGCCGAGCGCCTTGGCGACCGTCTGAAGGTCCAGCAGCTCGGCGTGGGTGAGCGCCTCCAGGTCGGCCAGCACCTCGTTGACCGTCCGGCCCTTCTTGGCGGCCCGCTCCGGGAAGTAGTCCCGGGCGACCAGTTCGCGCTCCGGCTCCACGCCCGCGATCAGCTCGTCCAGCTGGAGCGAGAGCAGCCGGCCGTCGATACCGAGTTCCAGCACGTAGCCGGCGATCTCGGTGGCGATCAGGCGGACCATCTCCAGCCGCTGGGCGACGGCGGTGACGTCCCGGACCGTCACCAGGTCCTCGATCTCCAGCGCCGACAGCGTGCCGGCCACCTCGTCCAGGCGCAACTTGTAGCGCTCCAGGGTGGCCAGCGCCTGGTTGGCGCGGGACAGGACGGTGGTGGAGTCCTCCAGCACCCGGCGGGTGCCGTTGACGTACATCGCGATCAGCCGCATCGAGTGCGAGACCGCCACCACCGGGAAGCCGGTCTGCCGGTTGACCCGCTCCGCGGTGCGGTGACGGGTGCCGGTCTCGTCGGTGGGGATGGTGGAGTCCGGCATCAGGTGCACGCCGGCCCGGACGATCTTGGTGATGTCCTTGTCCAGCACCACCGCGCCGTCCAGCTTGCACAGCTCGCGCAGCCGGGTCGCGGTGAACTCGACGTCCAGGACGAAGCCGCCGGTGCAGATCGACTCGACCGTCTTGTCGAAACCGAGCACGATCAGGCCGCCGGTGTTGGCCCGGAGCACCCGCTCCAGGCCGTCGCGCAGCCCCGTGCCGGGTGCGATGGCACTGAGGGAGGCCCGCAGCAGGGCCTCCTCACGGGAGGCCTTGTCCGCCCCCCGGTCGCTGGCTGCCACGTGACTCCTCCGGTCGACCCCGTGCCGCGCGCCTCGCGCCGTGCGCCGGTCCGCGGTCTGTTGCTCTGTCGCTCAGTACCGCTCGGTACTGCCTTCTGGCCAATGAGACTGGGGAAAGTCTAACTGCGTGCGGCATCGACAGGGCTTGGGTCAGCGCAGTTCGTCGGAGTCGACCGGCTCCCAGCCCTCCATCAGCTCCTCCGGGTGCGCGACGACCCGGGCCGTGCGCGGGGCCGGCGGCGCCGACGGCGCCTCAGCACGCGCCTCGGCGCGCGGCTTGGCGGCGGCCCGGCGGCGGCCCGGGATGGCCCGCAGCGCCTCGCCGATGTCGGCCACCTCGACCACCTTCATGCCCGGCGGCACCTTGCCCGGATCCGGCGGGACGAGGGCGTGCGTGAAGCCCAGCCGGTGCGCCTCGGCGAGCCGCCGCTGCACCCCCGTCACCCGCCGTACCTCGCCCGCCAGGCCGACCTCGCCGATCGCCACCAGGTTGCTGGGCAGCGGGGTGTCCGAGGAGGAGCTCGCCACCGCGAGCGCGATCGCGAGGTCGGCGGACGGCTCGCTCAGCTTCACCCCGCCCACCGTCGCGGTGTAGATGTCCTGCTTGCCGAGCTTCACCCCGCCGTGCCGCTCCACCACGGCCAGGATCATCGCGATCCGGGGCGACTCCAGGCCCGAGGTGGTGCGCCGCGGGGACGGGATCTGCGAATCCACCATCAGCGCCTGCACCTCCGCCACCAGCGGGCGCTTGCCCTCCAGGGTGACGGTGAGGCAGGTGCCCGGGACGGGCTTGTCACGCCTGGTCAGGAAGAGGCCGGACGGATCGGCCAGGCCGACGATGCCCTCGTCGTGCAGCTCGAAGCAGCCCACCTCGTCGGTGGCGCCGTAGCGGTTCTTGATCCCGCGGATGAGCCGCAGCCGGGCGTGCCGGTCCCCCTCGAAACTGAGCACCACGTCCACCAGGTGCTCCAGCAGGCGCGGGCCGGCGATCTGGCCGTCCTTGGTGACGTGGCCGACCAGCAGCGTCGCCATGCCGCGCTCCTTGGACACCCGGATCAGCGCGCCCGCCACCTCGCGGACCTGGGCCGGACCGCCGGGGGCGCCGTCCAGCTCGGCGGAGGCGATGGTCTGCACCGAGTCCAGGATCAGCAGACCGGGGTTGACCGCGTCGATGTGCCCGAGCACCGCGCCGAGGTCGGACTCGGCGGCGAGGTAGAGGTGCTCGGAGAGCGCGTTGATCCGGTCGGCGCGCAGCCGGACCTGACCGGCCGACTCCTCGCCGGTGACGTAGAGCGTGCGGTGCCGGTCGGTGGCGGCCTTGGCCGCGACGTCCAGCAGCAGGGTGGACTTGCCGACGCCGGGCTCGCCGGCCAGCAGGACGACCGCGCCGGGGACCAGCCCGCCCCCGAGTACCCTGTCCAGCTCCGGCACGCCCGTCGAGCGGGCCGTCGCGACCTGGCCGTCCACCTGGCCGATCGGACGGGCCGGCGAGCTGACCGGGCCCGCGGCCGTCGTCCGGATCGGCACCGCGCCGTACTCCTCGACCGTGCCCCAGGCGTTGCACTCCGGGCAGCGGCCGACCCACTTGGGCAGCTGGTTGCCGCACTCGGTGCAGCGGTACGCCGGGCGCGGCTTGGCGGTGGTCTTGGTACGGGCAGCCATGCGGCCCACCGTAGCGCCTGGGTCCGACAACGCCCTGCTCCGCCGGAACCGGGCCCGAACTCCACCGGAACCGGGCCCAAACCCACACAGATGGGCGATGTTGTTACCCGAAAGAAGTACATACACGGCGAATGGCCGAGGTACGCCGCCCGCCGTCTCTACCGTCGGACGGGTGACAACGCGTACTGAAGGACCGCCGGCCGCCGTGCTGGCGGCGTACGACCGGCAGGTGGACGGCCTGTTCACCTACTGTCTCTCGGTGCTGTGCGAGCACGACGCGGCCACCGGCGCCCTGCGCGAGGCCCGCGAGCTGGCACGGCGGCACGGCGCCCGACTGACCGAGCCCGGGCTGGTCCGGGCCTGGCTGTTCTCACTGGCCCGGTACTGCTGCCTGCGGCGGCTCGCGGACGGCGCCGGGCGGGACGCCACGGCGGAGCCGACCGAGGCCGAGGCGGCCCGGCGGCGGCGCGAGCTGGCCTCGCTCGCCTGGCCGGAGGCGGCCGGCACCGACCCGGAGCAGCGCGAGGCGCTGGAGCTGTCCGTCCGGCACCGGCTGACCCCGCACGAGGTGGCGGCGGTGCTGGGCCTGCCGTTCGAGCGGACCCGCGCGCTGCTCGCCTCCGCCGAGGCGGAGGTGGCCCGGACCAGGGCGGCGCTGCTGGTGCTCGGGGTGGGCAGCTGCCCGGAGCTGGACCGGCTCGGCGGGGCCGGGGCGGAGTCCTGGCGGGACTGGGTGCTCGGCCCGGCGCTGCGCCGGGAGCTGGTGCAGCACGTGGTGGACTGCCCGACCTGCCGGGGGACGGCGGAGCGGGTGGCCGGCGAGGTGCCGGAGGGCGCGGCGGGGCTGTCCGGGCTGCCGTTGCTGGTGGCGCCCGCCCCGGCCCCGGCGCCAGCCCCGACGCCCTCGGGCGAGGGAGGCGAGGGAGCGGCGTACCTGCCGTCGGCGGCCGGTGCGGTGCGGCGGGCGGGGGCGGTGCCGGCGGCCGAGTCGGGGCTGCGGTTCGACCAGGGCGGCTTCCCCCGGCACCGGGCGCCGGACGCGGGCCGGGCACTGGCGGTGCGTCGGCGGGTGGTGACCACCGGGGTGCTCGCGGCCGTCCTGGCGGCGCCGGTGGTCGCCCTGTGGGCTGGGCACCGGAGCAGCGGGGAGGGGACGGCGGCCGCGGTGTCCACGGTGCGGGTGGAGGAGGCCGGGCGGACGGGCGGGCAGCAGCCGTCGAAGCCGTGGCCGGCGGCGGGCACGGGGCTGCCGGGGGTGCCGGGGATGGAGTTGGCGGGTGCGGGGGCGGGGGGTGCAGAAACGTTGCCCCTCGGCTTTCCACGGCTGACCCTCCAGGGCCCGGCGGTCCCGGTACCGGCCCACGGGGCGACCCCGATCGGCAGTCCGACCCTGGTCGCCGCCCCCGCCCCCGCCGTCGGCCAGGCACCCGCGCCCGGGGGCGGCCCGGGCGGCGCCGAACCGGCCCCGGCCGGGCTGCTCACCGTCGAGGCCGCCGAGTACGGCAGCCGGACCGTCCTCACCCTCACCGACTCCGGCACCACCGAGATCCATTGGCACGCCGTGACGGACGCCGGCTGGCTGCGGCTCAGCCGCGACTCCGGCACCCTCGCACCGGGCCAGCGGATCACCGTGACCGTCACCGTGGACGAGGACCTCGCGCCCACGGCGCACTGGACCGCCCGGATCGCGCTGCCGCCCTCGCAGGCGGTGGTCACCCTGGAGGGCGGACCGCACAACCGGGGCGGCTCGGCCTCCTCCCCCGCCGCTCCGGGGACGTCGGCGTCGGCGTCGGCGCCAGCGTCGGCGTCGGCCACGACGGACCCGCAGCCGAGCAGTTCCCCGCAGCCGTCGGTGACGGCCACGGCGGCTCCGTCCCCGTCGGGGTCGCCGTCGTCCTCCGCTCCCTCGCCGTCGCCGTCCTCCTCGGCGTCGTCCTCGCCTTCGCCTTCGTCGTCGGCATCGGCATCGGCGTCCGCGCACCCGTCCTCGCCACCGCCCTCGGGCACCCCGACGGGCACCGCGACCCCGGCTCCGCACTGAGCGTCCGGTGTCCCCCTCGACGTCCGCGCCCGGTGGCGACGGCGGTCAGCTCCGGTCGATCGGCGGCACCCGGTAACTGCCGTCCAGCACGGCCGGCTTCGGCTGGTAGAGCCGGATGATCGGCCGGAACTCGCCGACCGGGGCGGGCAGCCAGTTGGCCGCCTCCACCTCGTCCTCGGGCTGCTCGTGCTGGAGCGTCAGGGTGAGCGAGCCGTCCGCGCCGTACACCAGGCCCGGGGTGCGGTCGCCGATCGTGTAGCGCTCGATCGGGTTGTCCACCAGGTAGTAGTCCGGCAGCGCGTACATCGTGACGGACCAGAACGCCTCGGCGGGCGGCGGCTGGTCGAACCGCAGCGTGTAGCGGTGCGCACCGCTGAGCGGGCGGCCGCCGGAGTCGTCGTAGGTCATCGCGAACGAGGCCTCGTAGGCGTGGTTGCCCCAGAGGCCGGCCCGGGCGGCGGCGGCCCGGCTGAGGTAGCCGGCGCGGCGGTCGGGGATGCGCCACTCGGGGTCGTCGAGGGTGCCGGGGCCCAGGTGGTCGATGTTGTAGTCGAACAGGTGGAGCGCCGAGCGCCACTCGCCGGGCGGGTGGTCCTCGGGCGGGCGGGTGGCGTCCTCGACCCGTTCGCGGCCGGCGGCCAGGCCCTTGGCCAGCGAGAGGGTCCAGTCCGCGGCGGCCGCGCGGTACGGCGAGGTGCCCTCGTCGAGCAGGCCGAGCGGGGCGAAGCGCTGCTGGTACTCGACGTCCGGACCGGCCGGCGGGAAGGCCTGCATCCAGACCCTAAGCCGTTCGAAGAAGGCCAGCCGCTCGGGCACCTCCGGATGGGGCTCGGGCAGTCCGGCGACCAGCCCGCCGGGCTCCAGCGGCTCCAGGGTGAGGGCCTTCTGGAGGGCCTTGACCCGGCGGAGGTCGTCCGGCCCGGTGCAGGCGAAGCGGCCGACGATGGTCGCCACCGTGGTCGGCGCCTCGATCACCCGGGCCGGGTCGGACGGGGTGCCGTGCCAGCCGGGCGGGACGATCAGCCAGGTCTGCTCGCCGGTGCCGGTGGCACGGCTGCCGACGTAGGCGACGTTGTCCGTCCACGCGCCGACGACCTGCAGCACGTAGTAGGCGCCCGCGGTGTCCGGGACGCGCAGCACCTGCGGGCCCTCGGAGAGGTCGAGCTGGGCGATCGAGTAGAGGGTGTCGTTGTTGACCGAGACGAAGTGGTCCTTGGGCCCGGCCAGCCGGGTGGCGTGGCTGAAGTGGTTGAACGACGCCGCCGGCAGGGTGCCCAGGCCGCCCCGGGAGAAGCGCTCGACCATGGTGAGGTCGGCGACGATCGGGTAGCCGTAGACGTAGGCGTCGGCGGCCAGGGCCTCCAGCTCGGGGTGGTTCATCGGGGTGTCCTTCGTCCGGTCGGCGCGGTCTCTGCGGTGCGGATCTCTGCGGTGCCGATTTCTGCGGTGCGGGTCAGCTCGGGCCAGCTCGGGCCAGCTCGGGTCAGCTCGGGTCAGCTCGGGTCGAGCGGCGGGAGGTGCCAGCGGCCGTCGAGGACGGACCGGTCCGGGCCGTGGAGCCGGACGACGACCGTGAACGGGCCGTCCGGGGCGGGCAGCCAGTTGGCGGAGTGCTGGGCGTCGGCGGGCCGCTTGTGCCGGAGGTGGAGGGTGAGCCCGCCGTCCGGGTCGCGGACCAGGCCGGGGGTGCGGTCGCCGATCGCGTAGCGGTCCAGGGTGTTGTCGACCAGCAGGCGGTCCGGGAGCGCGTACATGGTGGCGGACCAGAAGTACCGGGCCGGCGGCAGGTCGTCCGGGCCGAAGCGGACGGCGTAGTCGCGGTCGCTGGCGTTCGGCGGCCGGTTGCCCTCGCTGTCCGCCGCCCAACCGCCGTACCAGGCTTCCTCGGTGGGCAGCCCGTAGCGGCCGAGCCTGGCGCCGAGGGCCTGGCGGAGGAAGTCCCCGCCGATCCGCTCACGGGTGCCGAAGAGTGCGGCCGGCGTGGTGGGTTCGGATTCGGCGGCGGCGCGCTCCAGCCGTGCGCGGCCGTCCGCGATACCGCGCTCGATCTCGGCCCGGACCTCGATCGGCAGCGTGGCGGGCTCGAACTCGCCGCGCCCGTCGACGCCGAGGTCGGTGAGGCGGCCGCGCAGGTCGAGCTCGGCGGGCGGCAGCTCGACGGGCCCGCGGAGCGGGAAGAAGCCGAGCAGGAAGTCGAGGAAGCTGAGGAACTCGACGGTGTCCAGCACCTCCTCGCGCCAGACCGGCCAGACCGGCTCCGGCGCGGGGGCGGGCGCCGGGGTGCCGGCGTACTCGTGCAGCGGGCGCAGCCGGTACTGCTGCTGGACGGTCTTCAGTTCGGCGATGTCCGCGGGGGTGTCGCCGGTGAGGTGGGTGCGCCCGAGGATGCCGACCAGGCGGGTGGCGGTGCGGAGCACGCCCCGGATGCCGGGCGGGGGCTCGCCCTGCCAGTCGGGGCCGGCCACCAGGTAGTCGCCGGCCTCCTGGCCGGTGCTCCGGGCGCCGACGAACCCGGCGTACACGGTGTCGAGTTCGTGCAGCGGGAGGACGTAGTAGCGGTCCGCGGCCGGGACGGACACCACCCACGGTTCGGCGCGCAGGTCGAGCCAGGCCCAGGAGTGCGGGGTGTCGTTGTCGGGGGAGGCGACGTCGGTGTCGGCCGGGGTGAACGGCTGCGAGCGGTGGCGGAAGACGCCGAAGCCGCCGACGTACCCCGGATCCGCGTCGTCCAGTGCCTGCGCGTACAGGGTGCGGTAGTTCTGCAGGATCGGGTACGCACGGATCCAGGCCTCGGCGGCGGTCGCGCGGATCGTGGCCGGGTCCACGAGTGCCGGGTTGGCCATGCTCGTCGCTCTCCCCAGTGCACGGAAGGCCGGCGGCGCAGGCGCGCACCGGAATTCGGGACATACGAGTACATAGGGGATGCTATGCGGGGTGGGGCGGGTCAGCATGTCGGGTGGCCCGATGCTTCCCGGGCTCCCGTCGGCCACCGGCTACCAGCTACCAGCTACCAGCTACCAGCTACCAGCTACCGGCGCTGACACGGGTACGGGTGTGGGTGCGGGCGCCGGGCCCGGAGTGGGAAGTCGGACCGGCCGACTTCCCACTCCCGACGAGTCCGGTCAGCCGAGTCCGGTCGGACCAGCCCGGTCGGACGAGCCCGGTCAGTGGCTGCGGCGGGTGACCAGTTCGGCCAGCACCAGCAGTTCGTCGGCCGCCGACGGCTCCGGGACGGCCGTGGCCAGCTGCGCCATCGCCGCCGCCATCCGCTCGCAGGACTCGCCCTGCGCCCAGCCGCGGCCGCCGGCGCCTTCGACGGACGCCGCGCACTGCGCCAACTCCTCAGGGCTGAGCTGGCGTTCGAGGGCGTACAGCCCGGCGAGCCGGGCCCCCTCGGGGGTGCCGGAGCCCAGCGCCGCGACCACCGGCAGCGACTTCTTCCGGGCGACCAGGTCCGCGCCCACCGGCTTGCCGGTCACCGCCGGATCGCCCCAGATGCCGATCAGGTCGTCGATCAGCTGGAACGCCAGGCCGATCTCCCGGCCGAAGCCGTCCATCGCCTGCGCGGCCTCCTCCGACCCGCCGCCGTACAGGGCGCCCATCGCGCAGGCGGCGCCGAGCAGGGCGCCGGTCTTGGCCTCCGCCATCGCCAGGCACTCGGCGAGCGAGACGTCGCTGCGCTGCTCGAAGGCGCAGTCGATCTGCTGGCCCTCGCACAGCTCGACCACGCAGTCGGTGAGCCGGCGGACCGAGCTCCGGGCGGCCGGGTGGGCGTCCTCGGCGAGCAGGCGCAGCGCCAGCGAGTGCATGGCGTCCCCGGCCAGGATGGCCTCGGTGGTGCCGAACACCCGCCAGGCGGTGGGCCGGTGGCGGCGCGTCTCGTCCCGGTCGATGACGTCGTCGTGGAGCAGCGTGAAGTTGTGCACCAGCTCGACGGCGGCGGCCGCGGCGGTGGCCTCGGCGGTCGTGCCGCCGAGTGCCTGGGTGGCGGCGAGGACCATGGCGGGCCGGATCGCCTTGCCGGAGGGGGCGTCGGCGGGCGAGCCGTCCGCCTCCCACCAGCCGAAGTGGTAGCCGGCGACCTTGCGCATCGCGCCCGGCAGTGAGTCGACGGCGGCCCGCAGGACCGGGTCGACCAGGTTGCGGGCCCGGGCGAGGACGTCCGCCGCCTCGTTCCCCTCTTTGTGGTCCCGCTCCAGTGTGGAGCTCGTCATGGGTTTCTCCCCCTGTCGGCCTGCGGTGAGGCGGCCTGGTGTGAGGTGCCGGTCGTGGGTCGGCCGACCCGGTCGGTGGCCGGGTCGGCC
>NZ_JBHXML010000076.1:0-11538 GCF_042720345.1 Kitasatospora sp. NPDC058478
CGGAGAGCCGGACGGCCACTCCAGGGAAGCCACGGTCGGCAAGAACCCATCAGCCACATCCGGCCCTCCCGGGCCACCTAACACCTTACGGAGGAACCCATGGCGTCCCACCGTCCCCCTGGCGTCGATCCGAACGGAAAACCTTGGCGGCTGGGCGAGTTACTGCCCAGGGCGCTGGTGTACCTGGCCGGCTGCGTGGTCTTCTCGACGGGCGCCCACTTCTTCATCCAGTCCGATCTGGGCACCGACCCGCTCGACGTCTTCTCGCTGGGCGTGCTCAAGCACCTGCCGCTCACCATCGGCCTGTGCCAGGCGGCCGTCGCGGTGGTGTGCATCGGGGCGTGGGCGGCGTGGAACCGCAAGCGCCCGGTGGTCTCGCCCTTCGTGACCTTCTTCCTGTGCGGCAGCCTGATCGACCTCTTCCAATGGCTGCGGTCGGCGGCCTGGTTGGGGCTGAGCAGCTACCCGCTGATGCTGCTCGGCGCGCTGCTGTGCGCCTACGCCTCGGCGCTGATCATCATGAGCGGCTTCGGCATCCGGGCCATCGACCTGCTGGCGATCACCATCCGGCACCGCTGGACCTGGCCGTTCTGGTGCGCGAAGGGGCTGATCGAAGGAGTGCTGCTGCTCTGCGGCTGGCTGCTGGGGGGCCCGGTGGGCATCGGCACGGTGGCCTTCCTGGTCTTCGTGGACCTGCTCATCGAGCCCTTCGTCCGGTTCAACCGGCGCTTCCTCGACATCCCGGACCACGGCTTCGCGGTCGCCCTGGCCGTGCCCTGACCGGCGCCGGTTCGGCCCGCCCTGGTGGTGGCCGGCGACGGCCGGTGGCGGAGCGGTTGCCGGAGTACCGTGGAAGGGGTCGAGGCACCGCCGCCGTCGGCGGTTGCCGTAGGTGTCCTCGACCCGGTGGTGCGACGTGGGGACCGGAGGCGCCGGTGGCGCGAGAGAGCATGCCCGCGGTCGACGACTCCCGGCAGAGCCCGGTCGGAGCCGTCGGCAAGGTGACGGTGCCCATTCCGGCGGGCGGCCCGGGCGAGGTCCTGGTCGCCCTCCGGGGTGGTTCGGAGGTGTTCGCGGCCTGGTGCTCGGAGCCGGTCGGCCGGGACGTCCGGGTGGTCGTGGTGGACGCGATCTCGGCCCGCTCGGTGATCGTCGAGCTGTTGCCGCCCTAGTAGAGCTGTTGCCGCCCTCATCGCGGTTTCGGATCCCAGCTGGTCAGGTGGTCGGTCATGTTCTTCTGGCACGTTCCCGCACCCAACGAGGCGATGCTCATCTCCGGGTCCAAGCACCAGGCGCAGGACACCCAGTTCCGCATCGTCACCGGGCACGGCAGCCTCGTCCTGCCGGTCAAGCAGAAGGTCCGCATGCTCTCCCTGGCCCTGCGGGAGGCGGAGATCGCCGAGGACTGCGTGACCCAGCAGGGGATCCGGCTCACCGTGCGCGCGGTCTGCGTGTTCAAGGTCGGCGACGACGCCGTGTCGATCGCCAACGCGGCCCGCCGCTTCCTGTCGGAACAGGACCAGATGGAGGAGCTCGTCGGCCGGATCTTCGCCGGCCACCTGCGCTCGATCATCGGCGGGCTGACCGTCGAGCAGATCATCCGGGAGCGTAGCCGGGTCGCCCAGGAGGTGATGGCGGGCAGCCACGGCGAGATGGAGAAGCTCGGCATCGTGGTCGACGCGCTGCAGATCCAGGAGATCGAGGACTCGACCGGGTACATCGACAACCTGGCCGCGCCGCACGTGGCGGCGGTCGCCAGCCAGGCCCGGATCGCCCAGGCCAAGGCGGACCAGGAGGCCGCCGAGCGGGAGCAGCAGGCGGCCGCGCTGAAGGCCGAGTACGAGCGCGACACCGCGATCAAACGGGCCGGGTTCCTCGCCGAGACCGAGCAGTCCAGGGCCCGGGCCGCCCAGGCCGGGCCGCTCGCCGAGGCCCGGGCCTCCCAGGACGTCATCGAGGAGCAGACCGCGCTCGCCCAGCGCCGGGCCGCGCTGGCCGCCCAGCAACTGGAGGCCGACGTGCGGCGCCCGGCGGACGCCGAGGCCTACCGGCAGCGGACGCTGGCCGAGGCCGCCCGCGACCGGGTGAAGTTCGAGGCGGACGGCAGCGCCTACAGCGAGCGGGCGCTCGCCCAGGCGCAGGCGGACGCCAACACCGCCCGGGCCGACTCCCTGCGCGGCGGCAACCAGGAGCTCATCGCGGCCAACCGGATCGTGGAGAACCTGCCGGCCCTCGCCGACGCGGCGGCCCGGGGCATGTCCGGAGCCGAACTCACCGTCCTCAACGGCAGCGACGGGGTCAACCAGATGGCGGCGGGCATCGTCAGCCAGGGCCTCGCCATCCTGCACTCGCTCCAGCACTCGACCGGCCCGTTCGGCGACGGCAAGTCCAAGCCCCGCTTCCCGGAACGGACTTGAGGCACCCGGGGGCCCGCGGGCCGAGGCGTCAACGGGCGGCGACGAGGCCGTCCACCAGGGCCCGCAGGCCGTTCAGGTAGGTGTCGTCGGTGGTCAGCGCGGCCCAGCGGTCCGAGACCTGGGCGAGGCGGGGGAGTTCGTCCGGGTCGAGGCCGGCGAACACCTGCGCCCGGTACGTGGCGCGCTCGTCGTCCGCGCGCCGCCGGGCCGCCGCCGCCCGGACCACCAGCTCGCCGGCGGTGTAGTACCAGATCGTGCGGTACCCCTGTACGGCCCGCTCCGGCGTGAGGCCGCACGCGGTGAGGCCGTCGACGATCTGCTCGACGAACCACAGCGCGGACGCGGACATCAGGTCGTCGGCGGTCAGCACCTCGACGATCCAGGGGCAGCCGGCCAGGGCCTCGTGGATCGCGGCGGCGGACCGGACGACGCGGTCGCGCGGGTCGGCGGACAGTTCGGGCCGGCGCAGTGTCCGCGCCGCGTGGTCGTCCAGCAGCAGGACGAGCAGTTCCTCCTTGTCGCGCACGTGGTGGTAGAGCGCCATCGGCGTGCTGCCGACCTCGGAGGCGAGGCGGCGCATGGTCAGCCGGTCCGCGCCCTCCTCGGTCACGATCCGGCGGGCCGCCTCGACGACCTGCTCACGGGAGATGCGGGGCGGTCGGCCCGAGGTCTTGCGCGGTGCGGTCGGCATGGGTCCATTCTTCCCCAGGGGTCGACAGCGGCGATGGTGCGGGGTTAGTTTTCTTACGCGTATAGAAATTGCTGACCGGAAGGAACACCGCCATGACGCCCACCGCCGTCGACCTGTTCGCCTCGGCCCTGCATTTCCACCCCGACGGCGAAGTCCGCGCCGCCGAGCGGCAGATGGCCGGCGGCGCGCCGGGCACCTGGCACCTCGGCGCCTTCCACGTGGAGACCGACGTCGACGTCCACGCCGACCACTGGGAGATGCACCCGGAGGCCGACGAGGCGGTGTGCTGCCTCGCCGGCGGCGCGCGGCTCTACCTCCGACCCGCGGGCGGGGACGGCGACGGCGCGGGGGGCGGTGCCGACGAGCTGGTGCCGCTGCCCGCCGGCAGCGCGGTGGTCGTCCCCCGCGGCCGCTGGCACCGCCTCGAACTCGACGGCCCGAGCGACCTGATGTCGCTCACCCTGCGCCACGGCACCCGGCTCGAAAAGCGCACCGACACCCCCTGACCGCAGGCGCCCCCGGGCGGCTTTCTCAGCGGCGGCCGGTCAGGACTCCCCGCTCCACGACCGCCAGAGCGCCGCGTACGCCCCGCCGGCGGCGACCAGCTCGTCGTGGGTGCCCAGCTCGACGATGCGGCCCGCCGCCATGACGGCGACCCGGTCCGCGTCGTGCGCGGTCTGGAGCCGGTGGGCGATGGAGATGACCGTGCGGTCGGAGCGCACGGCCGCCATCGCCCGCTCCGCCTGCCGGGCCGTGGTCGGGTCGAGGAGGGACGTCGCCTCGTCCAGGATCAGGGTGTGCGGATCGGCCAGCTGCACCCGGGCCAGGGTGAGCTGCTGGGCCTGCGCGGCGCCGAGTTCGGTCCCGCCGGTGCCCAGGAGCGAGTCCAGCCCGTCCGGGAGGTCGCGCACCCAGTCCGCCTCCACCAGGGCGAGCGCGGCCAGCACCGCCGCGTCCTCGGCGTCCGGGGCGGCCAGCGTCATGTTCTCCCGGAGCGTCCCCATGAACACGTGGTGCTGCTGGGTGATGAGCACGACGCGGTTGCCCAGCTCGCCCGCCGCGGCGAGGTCCGCGACCGGCACGCCGCCGACCAGGATCCGCCCCGCGTCCGGGGCGTCGACGCCGGCGAGCAGCTTGCCGAGGGTCGACTTGCCGGCGCCGGACGGGCCGACCACGGCCAGCCGCTCGCCCGGTCGGACCACCAGGTCGACGTCCGTCAGCACGTCGTGCGAGCCGGTGTAGGCGTACCGCACGCCGACGGCCTCGATCCGGTCGTCGGCGGGGCGCAGGCCGGTGGCCGGCGGCTCCTGCGACACCAGGCCGACGCCCTTGATGCGGGCGAACGAGGCACCGCTGCGCTGCAGTTGCTCGACCCAGTTGAGCGCCCGGTCCAGCGGGTCGACGAGCTGCCACATGTAGAGGCCGCCCGCCACCACCGCGCCCAGCGTCACCGAGCCGTGGAGGTGGCCGAGGCCGCCCACCAGCAGGACGAGCGCCATCGGCAGCGCGTGCGCGAACTCGGTGACCGGGAACAGCACGGTCCGCAGGAACAGGGTGCGCACCCCGGCCCGGTAGGCGGTGTCGACGGCCCGGTCGATTACGCCGTCCTGGCGCGCCCCGACCCCGTACGCCTCGATGGTCCGGGCGCCGTGGGCGGTGGAGTCGAGGACCTCGGTGACCCCGCCCGCCGCGGCCCCCTCGGCGAGGTAGGCCTCCCGGGCCCGGGACAGGTACCAGCGGCTCACCGCCCAGACGATCGGCAGGCCCACCAGGGCGCAGAGCCCGATCAGCGGGTCGAGCAGGAAGGTCGCGGTGAGGATGACCAGCACCTGGACGACGGCGATGAAGACGTCCGGGGCCGCGTTGCGCAGGGTGGCGGCCACGGTGCCCACGTCCAGCGAGGAGCGGGTCACCAGGTCACCGGCGCCGACCCGTTCCGCGTACCGCCCGGGCAGCGCGAGCGTCCGCTCGACGACCTCCTCGCGGAGCCGGGCCAGGGCGCGTTCGCCGAACCGGTGGGAGAGGTAGCGGGCGTAGCGGGTGAGCACCAGCTGGGCGAGGGCGAACCCCAGGACCGCCGCGGCGAAGCCGTCCACCTGGCCGACCGTCAGCTCGCCGTTCTCGACCCGGGTGACGATGCGGCCCAGCAGCCAGGGCCCGGCGACGCCCGCCAGGGCGGCGAGGCAGGTGAGCGCGATGATCGCGCCCATCGCCCGGCCGTCGTCCGCCAGCAGGCGCCAACTGGCCCGGCGCACCGTCGCGGTGTCGGCGACCGGGAGGCGGTGGGGGGCGTCGGGGGTGTCGGGATTGCTCATCGGACCATGCCTTCCTCGGCGTCCGCAGGGGCGCTCGCCGGGTGGTCGTCGCTGCCGCCGCGGAACACCAGCGCCGCGTAGCCGGGGTCGCGGGCGAGCAGCTCGCCGTGGGTGCCGGTGGCCCGGACCTTGCCGTCCACCAGGTGGACCACCTCGTCGGCGCGGCCGAGCACCAGGGGGGAGGTGCTGACGACCAGGGTGGTCCGGTCGCCGCGCACGGCGCCGATCCGGGCCGCCACGGCCGCCTCGGTGAGCGCGTCCAGCGCCGAGGTGGGCTCGACCAGCAGCAGCACCTCGGGGTCGGCCAGCAGCGCGCGGGCCAGTCGCAGCCGCTGGCGCTGCCCGCCCGAGACGTTGCCGGCGCGGTCGTCGAGCGGTGCGTCCAGGCCGCCCGGCAGGGCGTCGACGATGTCCTCGGCCGCGGCGGCGTGCAGGGCGCGCCGCAGTTCCTCCTCGGTGCGGTCGCCGCGGATCGACACCGCGGAGCGGAGCGTGCCGCCGAACACGTACGCGTCGTCGTCCGACACCAGGACGTGGCGCCGCAGTTCGGCGGGCACCCAGTCGGAGAGCCTGGTGTCGCCCCAGGTGGCGTCCGAGTCGGTGTAGCCGCCCAGCCGCTCGACGACGGTCCGGGCCTCCTCGGGCCGGGCGGCGGCCAGCGCGGTGAGCCGCCCGGGCCGCAGCAGCAGGCCGGAGTCGGGATCGCTCAGCCCTGCCGGGGCCTCGGGCGGGGTCGTCAGCGTCCGGCTGCGTGTCGAATCCGGCCGCAGCGCCAGGATGTCGGTGACCCGGCGGGCGGAGACCAGCCCGCGCGGCAGGTCGTCCGCGCCCTCGACGAAGGCGGAGACGGGCACCAGCAGGGCCGCCACGTAGCCGTAGACGGAGACCAGTTCACCGACCGTGATCGAACCGGCGGCCGCCATCCGGGCGCTGAGCCAGGTCACCACGGCCAGGAAGACCACCGGCAGGCAGGCGCCGAGCGCCTGCACCCAACTGGTGAACGAGGCCACCCGGTAGCCGAGCGGGACGAGGGCCTGCGAGCGCTCCCGGTAGCGCCGGGCGAACATCGGCTTGCCGCCGATGCCGTTCAGCACGCCCAGCCCGGCGACCAGGTCGCCGGCCAGGGCCGTCAGCGCCCCCTGCTGCTCGCGGTAGCCGCCCTCGGCGCCGTGCAGCTTCCCCAGCAACGGGCCGACGGTGAGGGCCAGCAGCGGCACCCCGAGGAGGATCACCGCTGCGAGCAGGACGGAGATCCGGACCAGCAGGACGGCGGTGGCGAGGTAGGCGATGACCGCGCCGACGCCGGGCCCGGTGATGGTCAGTGTCTGCGCGATCCGGCCGATGTCGCCGGCCTGGAGGTGGGTCAGCTCACCGGCCGACACCTGGCGCGGCAGCGTCGTCCCCAGCCGGTTGACGTGCCGGGTGATGACCTGGACGGTGCGGTACGCGGCGTCCGCCCGGATGAAGGTCATGGTGCGGTGCCGCAGGATCCCGAGGACGGCGATGAGCGCGCCGACCACGAGGACGGCCGACACCCAGAAGACCAGCGCGCCGCTGTCGCGGGCCCGGAGCCCCTCGTCGATCGTCCTGGACATCAGGTAGGGCGGCAGCATCAGGGCGCACATCCACAGGCTGCCCCAGGTCGAGCCGAGCAGGACGCGGCCGCGCTGCCTGCGCACCAGCCACCAAAGGAAGCGCAGCGGACTCCGGTGGTCCGGCACCCCGGGATCGCGGTAGGGGACCCGGCGCGCACCCCCGGGCAGGTCCGGTCCGTCGCCGGTCATCCCGCCTGCCCCCGGGCGGGCTTCCGAGCCGCGAACTGGTCCAGGATCCGTTGACGTCTCATTCCCGGAGTCTGGCAGACCGCCCCGCCACGGAACTGACGCACCCCCAGGTCGGGCGGGGGCCCGCGGATCGCCGGCTGACCCGGGGGTGACGCGATGGGGGCGGTCGGTTCCGACGGCCGCCCCCCACCGGGTCACCTCTGCGGTGTGCCGCCCGAGCCCACCACCAGCCAGTGGGACGGGAGGTCGATCCGGCTGCCGTCGGGCGCGAACTCGGTGAGGAACAACGGCAGTTCGCCGGAGGCGAGGACGGTGAGCCCGGCGGTGCGGAACAGTTCGCCGAAGGCCGAGTCGACGACCTCGGCGGGGGCGAGGCCGTGCTCGAAGACGGGGCGCAGCTTCGGGGGAGGGCCCTGTGGGCTCTGGGCGAGGCCGGCCAGGACGGCCTTCGCCGACGAGGACAGCTCGACGACGAACGCCCGGCCGCGATCCCCGACCAGGGTGGCGATGGCGTCGGCGACCGGCTGGCGGTCGGCCGGTTCGCACTGGTGGATCAGGGCGCGTACGTACACGTTGGCATCGCCGAGCCGGGCGTGCAGCTCCCGGACGCCCTGCTGGTCGGTGGCGTCGAGCCGGGCGAACTCGGCCCGCCCGTCCGGATGCTGGGTTCGGGCGAGCTCCACGGCGGCGGTGGACAGGTCGACCCCGAGGGCGCGGCCGAAGCGTTCGGCGAGGAAGCGGGTCTGGGTGCCGTTGCCGCAGCCGACGTCGACGACGGGCAGCGCCGGGTCGACGAGGTAGGGGTCGAACAGCGCGAGGTGCACGCTCGCGGTGAGTGCCGGCTCCGCGTCCCAGATCACCGCGCCGGCCTCCGCCGGTGCGTCGCGCCAGAAGCCCTCCCAGGCGTTCAGGTACCGACTCGACACGGGCATGGCGGAGAACCTCCCAGCTGGTGGAGCACGGTGTCGGGATCGTCCCCGGACGGCGGGCGGCGCGTGGAGGCGCGTGGGGAATCCGGCGAAGGCCTCCGCCTCCCGGCTTTCCCCGGCCCCCGAGCTGTGCGCAGCTCCGCCCGACCGGACGGCCGATGACGGTCAGTCACGCTAACGGCCCCGGCGGGCGAGGCCGGCCGCGCGTCACCCGAACGCGGTAATTCCGAGGGAAGTTCGCCCGAACGGCCGCCCGTCGTGCGAGCGCTTCGCGGTGACCCCGCAGGGCCGGTTCGGGTCGGAGCGGGGCTCAGCCGGTCACGCTCGCGGGGGTGGCGGCGAGGTCGCGGACGGTGTCGGCGATGGCGTGGAAGTCCTTGCGCAGGATCTTGGAGTGGTTGCTCGCGACCTTCGTGCTGACCCGGATGTTCGGGTTGCGGGCGAGCACCGGGTCGAGGTTGGTGCGGATCTGTTCCATCAGCTTCGCTTCGCCGCCCAGGTTGCCGCCCGTGGCGACCACGTACCGGACCGGTGCGGTCACCTGGTCGAAGACCGGGTCGAGGGCGGCGGGCGCGCAGAGCTCGTTGATCTCAAGATTGATCTCGGCGTGCTGCTCGGCGCTCATCCGTGCGGCCATGCCGAGTCGGCGGGCGATCGGGAACAGCGGGCTGAGCCGGCGGAACAGCTTGCGGACCTGCTCCCGGGTGGCGTCGTCGAGCCACTCGTGCGGGAACGCGCCGTCCACGGACACCGCCCCGAGGACGCGGTCCGGGTGCCGGGCGGCCCAGTGCACCGCGAGCATCGCGCCGTAGGACCAGCCCACCAGGATCGGCCGGTCCACGCCCCTCGCGGTGAGGACGGCGTCGATGTCGCGCAGGCACGCTTCGAACGAGTAGTCCGCCGAGCGCTTCGACTTGCCGCGGGCGCGCTCGTCGAAGGTGATGTGCCGGTAGTCGTCGCCGAGGTCGGCGATGACGCGCCGCCAGTGCGACTGGTCGGCGTAGGAGCCGTTGAGGTAGACCACGGGACGGCCGGGCCCGCCGGTGTCGGTCACGGCCAGGGCGGTGTCGTCGACGGAGACCATGCCGGTCCAGGCGGGCTGCTTGATGGTCATGGGGTGCCTTCTTCCAGGTGTGGGGGTGGCGGGCTGCTGCGGCTCGGTGTTTCTGATGATGGAAACGCTACGTTGCCTTCACGTTTAGTGGCAACAAGTCCGTTGCTTGAAATCAGTATCGATGCAGGTGTAAGCGCGATTATCGTTGCAGTGGCTTTGAATTTAACGCAACGTCAGCCGCTGTGTTCGTTGCACTGTAATGGGAGTGAACGCTATGGTGAGGGCGTTCAGGGAAGCGTGAAGGGAGAATCGCGGTGCCGGGAGGCAGGCTCACTCAGCAGGAACGCCAGCAGATCGCGCTGGGGATGGCCGACGGCCTCGCCTACGCGGAGATCGCCAGGCGGCTCGACCGCCCCACCTCGACGGTCACCCGCGAGGTGATGCGCAACGGAGGCCCCACCGCCTACCGCGCCGACCTGGCCCACCGCGCCACCGAACGCCGCCGCGCCCAACGGCGCAGGCCCGCCGCGCCCCGGGGGCCGGCGGCGCCCCCGCAGGCCCACGGGCGCGACGCCGAGGCCGTGCGCGAGTACCAGGAGACGTACACCACCGTCCTGATGGCCTCCGGCATGCCCAAGATGACGGCCCGGGTGCTGGCCTGCCTCACCCTCACCGACAGCGGCAGCCTCACCGCGTCCGAGCTGGCCCGGCACCTCCAGGTCAGCCCGCCGTCCATCTCCAAGGCGATCACGTTCCTCGACGGCCAGGGCCTCGTCCGCCGGGAGCGCGACGAGCGCCGCCGCGAGCGCTACGTCGTCGACGACGACGTCTGGTACCAGTCGATGATGGCCAGCGCCCGCGCCACGGCCCACCTCGTCGAGGTCGCGCGGCAGGGCGTCGGCGTCCTCGGCCCGCAGACCCCGGCCGCCACCCGCCTGGAGAACATCGCCCGCTTCGTCGACTTCGTCTCCGAGAGCATCGTCCGCGCGGCGGAGCAGGCCCGCGAGATCCTCCACACGAAGCCGGAGACGGCCCCGGCCGACACGGCCGCTCCGCGTCCGGACCGCGGATAGCCGGCGATCACCGGGAGGCGGCGCGGTAGGCGCGGCGCCAGGGGCCCGGGTCCGCGCCGAGGGCCTGGACGATGTCGGAGAGCAGTTCGACGTCCAGGCGTTGGCGTCCGCTGCGGAAGCAGTCGTAGACGGTGATCCGCCCGGGTGTGCGTTCCCCGGCCGGGACGCCGCGGGCTGCCCGGACGGAGCTGATCCGCCGGACGATGGTCGAGTAGGAGGGGCTGCCGGCCTCCTGCCGGAGCAGGGTGAGGGACTCGGCGAGTGCGTCCAAGGACTGCGAACGGGCTAGCGTCGCATCGGAGTTGACCTCGGCTGCCCGGCAGGAGCACGGGGCCGCCGTGGTGCGCATAGGTGACCAGGTCAAAGCTCTGTCCTCCCCCCGCCGGGCCTGCGTGAACAGCCTCTTCGCGCCGGAGGTTCCTGTCAACTGAGGTGAATCAAATGGCGAAATCCATACACTCCCGTTTGTTCGGGATCGTTCGGAAAGCTGCCCAGGCCCTCAACTCCGCTGCCAGGATGGCCGCATTCCGCAGTGACCCGACGTCAGAGAGAGGTGTCGGACCTCATGAAGTCCGCCCGAAAGATCGTCTCAGCACTGGCACTCGCGATCGGCCTGAGCGTCTCGTTGCCCGTCGCCGCCGCGCAGGCCGACCCCGTCAATCCGCAGCCCTACGCCTACGGTTCCCTCGTGGCGCTCGCCCGCCCGGCCAGCGGCGGCCCCAACGGCACCTACTACTGCTTGGACGAGTACCGGCAGACCAACGGCGACGGCCGGCCGGTCGTCCTACGCCCGTGCGACGGCTCCTGGAACCAGTTCTGGTTCGTCTCGCCGGAAGGCCTCATCCGCAGCACCAACGACGGCCGTTGCCTGTGGGGCCACGTCCCGAGCGGCCCGTCCGACGGCCCGGGCGCCAAGGCGGTGGGGTGCAACGGGGGCGACCCGAACCAGCGTTGGACGTTCAACACCGACCGCAGCGTGTGCAACGCCGCCGGCGCCTGCCTGACCTACACCGGCAACCAGGGCCCGCGGTCCTCCTACGAACTCTGGACGCTGGGGCGGAACGCGAGCATGGGGCAGACCCAGGAGTTCGACTGGCACCACTCCGACAGCGACCGTCCGATCAACCCCAACATCTAGACATCTGGGCACTGTCAGGGGCCCGGCGTGGGCGGGGGGGGGGGGGGGGGCGCCGCGCCCCCCGCCGCGCCGGGGGGGCGGGGGCCCCACCCCGCCGGGGGGGGGGGGGGGCCCCCCCGGGGGGGGGGGGGGGGCGC
>NZ_JBHXML010000076.1:11548-50289 GCF_042720345.1 Kitasatospora sp. NPDC058478
CCCCGCGCCCGACCTATCACCCCCACCCCCAGAACTACTGGTCCTGTGTCGGGGCCCGGGGCGGCGGGGTAGTTGCGGGTGAGCCCAGGCCCCCCGGCCGAACGGGGGCGCCGGTCACCAGACGCGGCGGTCGGCGGGGGTGCCCAGGCCGGTGCGGAGGTGGCGGACGAGGCTGCGGCGCAGCTCGCGGTCCTGGTCGGTCTCGACGGGGAGGTCGAGCTGGACGATGTCCACGCCGGCCGAGCGGAGCAGGCCGATGCGGGCGGCGACGGTGGCGGGGGAGCCGGCGTAGGCGGCGGTGAGGGAGCGGCGGATGTAGGCGGCCACCTGCTCGTCGCCCCGGGCCGGGTCGGCGCGGCCGCGCTCTCGGTCGCGGTCGAGCTGGACGGCTTCCGTCCAGGGCCCGCCGCCGCCGGAGGTGAGGCGCAGGGCGTCGCGGCGCAGCCGGCGGACGCGGTCGCGGGCCGCCTCGTCGGTGTCGGCGAGGACGACGGTGACGTGCCGCCAGATCCGCAGGGTCCGGCCGTGCGCGGCGGCGGCGGTGCGGACCTGGGCGATCCGCCGCCGGGTGTCCGGCAGCGGCAGCGGGCTGACGGCGTACACCTCCGCGTAGCGGGCCGCCAGGTCGAGGCCCTGCGGTGACGAGCCGCCGAAGGAGAGCAGCTCGCCGCCGGGTCTGGGGTGCAGACCGGGCCGGGCCGCGGACACGGTGTAGAACTCGCCCTTGTGGTCGATGTCCTGGTCGGCGGCGAGGTAGCGGGTGAACAGGTCGAGGTACTCGTCGGCCCGGCGGTAGCGCTCCTGCTTGTCCAGGAGGTCGCCGTCGCGGGCCGTGTCGTGGTCGCTGGAGCCGATGATGACGTGGGCCGCCGCCCGCCCGCCGGAGAGGCGGTCCAGGGTCGCGAGGGAGCGGGCGGCGACGGTCGGCGCGGTGGTGCCGACCCGGTGGGCGACCGCGATGCGCAGCCGTGTGGTGGCGGCCAGGGCCCACGAGGCCACCAGCCACGGGTCGGGCCACGAACTGGACTGCACCACCAGGGCGCTGTCCAGCCCGTCCTCCTCGTTCTCCCGCGCGGTGCGGGTGACGTACGCGGGGTCGGCGGTGCGGTCGCGGCCGTCGGGGGCCCAGCGCAGGGCCTGGCGTTCCTGCGCGGTGTGGCCGGGGACGGGTGCGGCGCGGACCCCGCCGCGGATTTCGAGTGGCACGGCTCTCCTCCGGTCGTGAGCGTCGTGAGGGTGGCAGGGGTGAGGGTGAAGCGGTCGGGGCGCGACGGTCAGAGGGCGGCCGGCCCGAGCCGGGCCAGGGTGTCGAGCAGCTTGGCGCGGCTGACGAACACCTCGGGCGGCAGCGACACGTACAGCTGGATGGTGGTGACACCGGGGCGGTGGTAGGCGAGGATGCGCTCCCGGCACTCCTCCGGCGAGCCGCTGATGAACAGCCCGTCGACGACCTCGTCGGGCAGCGCCTTCTGGGCGCCCTCCGGGTCGCCGGCCGCCCAGAGGCGGTGGGTCTCGGCGAGGAGTTCGCCGTGGCCCAGCCACTCGTGGAACTTGCGGTACGGCTCGCGGTTGAGGATCCAGGCGAGGAACGGCCGGCTGGCGCGGTGGGCGTAGTCGGTGTCCTCGGTGGGGCAGACGAAGACCTTGACGACCAGCTCCTTCCCGGGCGGCTGCGGGCCGACGGCGTCCAGGATCTTCGGTACGTCGTGCGGGAACAGCAGGTTGGTGATGGCGCCGTCGCCCTCGTTGAAGCCGAGCCGGAGCATGTTGGGCCGCAGCGCGCCCAGGATGACCTTGACCGGCTCGGTCGGCGGGTGCGGCAGCCGGTAGCCGGTGATGTCGAAGGTGTCGAACCCGCCGGTGACGTACTCGCCGCGCAGCGCCCGGGTGACGAAGCGCAGGACGTCCCTGGTCCGCTTGAACGGCTCGTCGAACGGGATGCCGTTGATGTCGGTGACGTGCGCGGGCACCGAGGCGCCGATGCCCAGCAGCAGGCGGCCCGGGGCGAGTTGGGCGAGCGTCGCGGCGGTCTGGGCGAGCACGGCCGGGCCGCGGGTGTGCACCGGGACGATGCCGGTGCCGATCCGCAGCGAGGGGGACCAGGCCGCCGTGGCGGCCAGCGGGGTGAAGGCGTCGGTGCCGCCGCCCTCGGCGCTCCACACGTCGGTGTAGCCGAGGTCGGGCAGCCGCTCGACCAGGAACCGGTGCCGGTCGATGGTCAGGCCGGGCAGCGGGAGGGTGATGCCCCACTTGGGCGGCGCGGCGGGCACGGGGCCGTGCGCGGAGCCGGGCGGGACGGTCCCGCTGTGGTGGTGCGGTCGGTGCGGGTCGGTCATCGGGATGGCCGTCCTTCCTGTGGTGCGCGGTGCTCTTCAGCGGTGGCGGTGGCGGGGGCGGTGTCCGCGGGTCAGCGGACCCATACGGTGGTCAGGTCGAGGAACCAGGACTGCGGCTGCACGAGCCCCTGGACCTTCGGCGAAAGGGCCCGCGGATTACGGTCGTTGACCACGAACAGCCAGGGCGCGTCCTGGGTGACCAGCGCGAGCGCCTTGCGGTACCCGGCCTGCCGGGCGGCCTGGTCGGCGTTCGCGGCCGACGACGCGAGCAGCTCGTCGACCTGCGGGTTGGCGTAGTGGCCGGTCCAGAACGGGCTCTTGGAGCCGATGAACAGCGGGAGCAGCGCCTCGGACTGGAACAGCGTGGTGGACTGGGCGACGGCGTCCGAGCCGAGCGCCACCTGGCCCTTGGCCTCGGCGCCGATCAGCGTGGTCCAGTCGGTGGTGCGCAGCTCGACCTTGATGCCGACGGCGCCGAGATCCCGCTGGAGGGCCTCGGCGATCGGCACCGGCAGCAGGTTGCCGCTGCCGCCGGTGGGCACGGTGACGGAGGTGCTGAAGCCGTTCGGGACGCCGGCCTCGGCGAGCAACTGCCGGGCCTTGGCGGGGTCGTAGGAGTAGACGTCGCCGGCGGGGTCGTAGGCGGCGGTGGCGCGCGGCGCGGTCTGGTAGGCGGGGTCGGCGGTGCCGTGCAGCAGCTTCTCGGCGATGGCCTTGCGGTCGATCGCGAAGTTGGCGGCCCTGCGGACCAGCGGGTTGTCCCAGGGCGCCTTCGAGGTGTCCAGGATCCAGTACCAGAGGTGGTCGTAGCTGTTCGTGGCGATCTGGACGCCGTCGGCCTTGAGGCTGTCGATGTCGTCCGGGTTCGGGTACTCGATCCAGTTCACGCCGCCGGAACGCAGGGCGGCGGTGCGGGCCGCGGCGTCCGGCAGCGCCTTGATCACGAGCCGGTCGAGCCTGGGGGCGCCGCGCCAGTAGCCCTTGTTGGCGGCCAGCTCGATCTGCTGGCCCTCGGTCTGCGAGACGAACGAGAAGGGGCCGGTGCCGACCGGGTGCCGGGCGAAGTCCGCCGAGCCGGACTTGCGGACGGCGGTGGGGCTCGCGATCAGGACGTGCGCGAGGTCCTCGGGGAAGTGGCCGTTGGGCTCCTTGGTGACCAGCTCGACGTGGTCGGCGTCGGTCTTGCGGTACGAGGCGATGTCGCCCGCGTACTCGGCGGCGGCGGCGCCGAGGGCGTCGGTGTACTCGGGGCTCTTCTTGTCGAGGTAGCGGGCCAGGTTGAAGACCACGGCGTCGGCGTCGAACGGGGTGCCGTCCTGGAACGTGACGCCCTTGCGGAGGGTGAAGGTCCACGTCCTGGCGTCGGCGGCGACCTGCCAGTCGGTGGCCAGGGCGCCGGTGACGACCGGCGGCTTGTCGGTGTCCTTGAGCAGTTCGTACCGGGTGAGGCCCTCGTAGAGCTGGAAGGAGACCAGCCGCTTGCCCTCGAATCCGGCGCCGCCGATCACGGTGTCCGGGTTGGGGAGTTTGCCGGTGGCGCCGATGACCAGGGTGCCGCCGCGGCCGTCACCGCCGCCCGCCCCAGCGGAGCCGCCGCCGTCGGAGCCGGCGCAGCCGGCCGCCGCCGCGAGCAGAACGGCGGCGGCCGGCAGGGCGACGGCTCTGGAGCGGATACGGCTGGTGCGCGTCATGGCGATTCCTCGTCGGTTCGGTGGTGCGGAGGTGCGGGGGTTCGGTGGTGCGGCGATGTGTCGGTGTGTCGGTGTGTCGGTACGGAGCTTCGGCGGCGGGTCACGCGACGCCGGTGGCGGCCTCCAGCAGCGCCCGGGTGTACGGGTGCGCGGGGGAGTCCCAGAGCAGGCCGGCCGGGCCCTCCTCGACCACCCGGCCGTGCCGCAGCACCAGCACCCGGTGGGCGAGGTGCCGGACGACGGCGAGGTCGTGGGAGATGAACAGGTAGGCCAGGCCGGTGCGTTCCTGGAGGTCGGTCAGCAGGTCGAGCAGGCGGGCCTGCACGCTGCGGTCGAGGGCGGAGGTCGGTTCGTCGCAGACCACCAGGTCCGGCCCGGTGGCCAGGGCCCGGGCGACGGCCACCCGCTGGAGCTGCCCGCCGGACAGCTCCCGCGGGTAGCGGTCGGCGAGCGCGGGCTCCAGGCCGACCTGGGTGAAGAGCCGGGCGACGGCCGCGGCGCGTTCGGCGCGCGGCGTGCCGTGCAGGCGCAGCGCGAAGGCGACCGCCTCCCCGGCGCGCAGGCTGGGGTTGAGTGATCCGCGCGGGTCCTGCGGGACGAACTGGAGCCGGCCCCGCAGCGCCCGGTCGGCGCGGCCGCGCAGCCGGTACGGATCGCGGCCGGCGAAGCGGACGCTGCCGGCGTTGGGGGCGAGCACCCCGAGGGCGAGCCGGGCCAGGGTGGACTTCCCCGAGCCGGATTCGCCGACCAGGCCGACGGTCTCGCCCGGCGCGACGGTGAGGCTGACGGCGTCCAGGGCGGTCCGGTCGCCGTAGCGCTTGGTGACGGCGTCGACGACCAGGACCGGGCCCGGGCGGGCGGGGACGGCGTCCGGCCGGGTGTGGGCTACGGCGTTCATCGGCGGGCTCCTGGTTCGGCGGCCACCAGGGCGGCGGTGAAGGCGTGTTCCGGGTCGCCCAGCACTCGTTCGGCGGGCCCGAGTTCGACGATCCGGCCGGCCCGCATGACCGCCACGGTGCCGCCGATCCGGCGGGCCGCCGCGAGGTCGTGGGTGACCAGCAGCAGGGCGATGCCGCAGTCGGCGCGCAGGGTGGTGAACAGGTCGAGGATCCGCCCGCGGATCAGCGCGTCGAGCGCGGTGGTCGGCTCGTCGGCGATCAGCAGTTCCGGGCCGCAGCAGATCGCGACGGCGATGGCGGCGCGCTGGCGCAGGCCGCCGGAGAGCTCGTGCGGGTAGGCCCGGGCGACGCGTTCCGGGTCCGGGATGCCGGCGGTGGCGAGCAGCTTCGGGACGGCCGCGCGGGCGGCCCGGCGGTCGGCGGCGATCCCGTGCCGCCGCAGCACCTCGGCGAGCTGCGGGCCGATCCGGCGCAGCGGGTCGAGCGAGGCGGTCGGGTCCTGCGGAACGTAGCCGATCCGCCGGCCGCGGACGTCGGCCAGTGCGCGTTCGCCGAGCGCCCGCAGGTCCGTCCCGGCGAGCCGGACGCCTCCGGTGACGGCGGCGCCGTGCCCCGGCAGCCCGAGCACCGTGCGGGCGACGGTGGTCTTGCCGCTGCCGGATTCGCCGAGCAGCACCAGGGAGCGGCCGGCGGGCAGGGCGAGGGAGACGTCGTCGACGGCCCGGACCCCGCCGGGGTACTCGACGGTCAGGCCGTTGATCTCCAGCAGCGCGCTCATGCGCCCACCCGCTTCGCGGCTCGCGGCCGGGCCGAGCCGTCGGCCGAGCGGTCGGCGGACCGGTCGGTGGACCGGCTCGCGGCGGCGGGGGCGGCGTGCGCCAGCAGGGCGGCCGTGTCGCCGACGCGGGTGCGCAGCGTCTCGCCGAGGGTGTTGAAGACGACCGAGACGGCGATGATGACCAGGGCCGGCAGGACCGCCACCCAGGGGTGGGTGAGCAGCGAGGGCCGCAGCTCCTCCAGCATCGCGCCCCACTCGGCGGTGGGCGGGGCGACCCCGAGCCCGAGGAAGGACAGCCCGGCGGCGTACATGATGGCCAGCCCGACCAGCGAGGACGCGTACACCAGGACCACCGGCGCCACCACCGGGGCGACCTGGCGCAGGACCAGCGACCCCCAGCCGGCGCCGCTGACCCGGGCGGCCACCAGGTACTCGGCGGCCCGGACCCGCCGGGTCTCGGTGAACGCGACCCGCGCCACCGCGGGGGTGAGCACCACCGACAGCGCGAGCACGGTCGCGCCCAGGCCGGGCGTGAGCAGCGAGGCGATGGCGATCGCCAGCAGCACCCCGGGGAAGGCGTAGAGCACGTCCAGCAGGCGCAGCAGGGCCTGTTCGGTGATCCGGCCGCCGAGCCCGGCCACGACGCCGAGCAGGGTGCCGACGACGGCGGCCACCGCGACCGGGACGAGCCCGCCGGTGAGCGAGGCGCGCCCGGCCCAGATCAGCCGGCTGAGCAGGTCGCGGCCCTGGCCGTCGGTGCCGAGCAGGTGGCCGGGGCTGCCCGGGTCGAGCAGCCGGTCCGCCAGCCGCCCGGCGGCCGGGTCGTACGGGGCGACCAGCGGCGCGGCGAGCGCGAGCAGGACCAGCAGAGCCGCGAGGGCGGCGGGGACGGTCAGGCCGAGGTTGCCCCGGCTGAGGACACGTGACGTCACATCAGTTCCTTACTCGCGGGTCGATCGCCGCGTGCGCCGCGTCCACGAGGATGTTGACGCCGACGAACGCGACCGCCACCACCAGCACCCCGCCCTGCACCAGGGGCAGGTCGCGGGAGGTGAGGGCGTCGTACAGCAGCCGGCCGACGCCCGGCCAGGCGAACAGGGTCTCCACGAAGATCACCCCTTCCAGGAGGTAGGCGAGTTGCAGGCCGCCGATGGTCAGCAGTGCCGGCGAGGCGTTGTGCACGCAGTGCCGCAGCACGGTGGCCGGGCGCAGGCCGCGGGCGCGCAGCGAGTCGGCCAGCTCGCCGGCCAGCACGCCCCCCAGCGCGGCCCGGAACACCCGGGCGGTGAGCCCGAGCGGGACGAGCGCGGCGGCCACGGCCGGCAGGACCAGGTGGCGGGCCAGGTCGGGCAGGCCGCCGGAGCCGAACACGTCGTGCGTGCCCCCGGCCGGCAGCCAGCGCAGGCCCACGGCGAAGACGGCGATCAGCAGCAGGGCCACCGAGTACTGCGGGGCGGAGACCGCGAGGGCGGACAGCGCGCCGGAGATCCGCCCGCCGGGGCCGCGCGGGCGCAGCGCGCCGACGGCGCCCAGCGCCACCCCGCCGACCAGCACCAGCAGGAAGGCGGCCGCGGTCAGGGTCAGCGTCTGGCCGAGCGCCGGGAGCAGCAGGTCGGCGACCGGGCGTTGACCGGAGACGGAGGTGCCGAGGTCGCCGGTGAGCGCGTGCCAGAGCCAGGAGGCGTAGCGGACGGGCAACGGCTGGTCCAGGCCGAGCCGTTCGGAGAGCTCGCGGCGGGCCTCGGGCGGTGCGCCCGGCCCGAGGAAGAGGGCCACCGGATCGCCGGGGACGAGCGTGACGGTCGCGAAGACGATGGCGGTGACGCCGAGCAGGGTCGGTACGGCCAGCAGGAGGCGGCGCAGCAGGAAGCGGGTCACCCGGCCCTCCGTGGCGTGGCGCCGGACTGGCCGGCGGCGGGCCGGTTGGGCGGGGCGGGCATGGGGCTGGTGGTCCTTCCGGGAGGGGCGGTTCGGGGAGCGGTTCGGGACGGTCGGCGGTGGTAACCGGCAGTCACCGGCGGCGTCCGGGGTGCTGGACCGCCGGACCGGGGCCGTGGGACGGGCCGTTCGCCGGGGGGCGGATGCCGCGTCGGGGCGGGATCGGGTGCCGGAGCACGGGTCGGGCGGTCCGTGGGACGGGGGACGTCGGTGCCGCTCCGGCAGCTGCGGCCGCTTGAAGGAGCGTTGCGGACCGGTGGCCCGGACAGCCAGTCAGCACTTGATGCTGTTACTCCTGGTCACAGCATCCGGAGTGCCAGGACCGCCACTGCCCAGGGCGCCGAGCCCCGGTTCTGTCCTTGACCTGCACAAGGAACCGGACCTAGGGTTCCCCGCATGGCTATTCGGCGGACCGACATCACCCTGGTCGGGATCGGCGGCTCGTGGCACCGACGGTGTTTCGACGAGCTCTGTCGCCCGCGCGCTGCGCGCTGACCGCCCCGTTCCCAGCCGCTGCGGTCGGCGCCCCTCCCCAGTCCCGGATTCCGCAGCCGACGCCCGTGCGCGTCCTCGACGGATCCTCGCCGCAGCACCCGTGCCCACCGGGCCGGCCCGCCACCAGCAAGGGGACCGTATCGCCATGCCGTACCTCAGACGCCCTGCCTCCGCCCCCGGGGGTGCGCGATGGCAGCAGTGAGCAAGTTCGCCGTCCCGGCCGGCCCGCGCGGCCGCCGGATTCCCGCCCGACGCGGCGCCTGCGGCGGCGCCACCCTGGTGGACGCCCCCGCCGCGGGCGCGCCGCCGGTGCACGCCGCACCACCGGCACAGGCCGAGATCGACAACCCGCTCGACCTGATCGCCGGTCACCAGCTGCTGGCGGAGACGGTGACGCCGCCACCGTCGGTCGGGCCGACCGCCACCGGTTGCGGGTGCGGCCATCCGATGTGCGTGGAGGAGGACCGCGACCGCACCGCCGACGCCCGGGTGTTCCTGGTCGAGCGGCACTCGGTGGCCAGCGCCGGGCTGCGCAGCGTGCTGACGACCGTGCCCGGGCTGGCCGTGGTCGGGTCCACCGGCGACCCGCTGCGCGCGGTGGCCGCCGTGCGCCGGGTCGCCCCCGACGTCATCCTGCTCGGCCGCGGCGCGAGCCTGGAGGCCGACCTCGCCGTCGTGGTGGCGCTGCGCGGCCCGGACGCGGCGCCCGACGCCCGGGTGCTGCTGCTGCGCCGGGCCGAGTCGACCGCCGAGGCGAGCCGGATGCTGCTGGCCGGGGCCAGCGGCTGCTTCCCGCTCGACCTGGCCGAGGACCGGATCATCAGCGCCGTCCAACTCGCCGCGGCCGGCGGGTCGGTGTTCCTGCCCGCGCCGCCGCCGGCCCGGACCCACGCGGCGGCTCCCCCTCAGCACGTCGGCGAACTGGCGCCGCAGCACGCCGGACTGACGGATCGTGAGCACGAGGTGCTGGTCCAGCTCGGGCTCGGGCTGAGCAACGCCGAGATCGGGCGGGAGCTCGCCCTGGCCGAGGCGACCGTGAAGAAGCACCTCACCCAGGCCATGCGCAAGATCGGGCAGCCCGACCGGCTGCGCGCCGCGCTCTACGCCCACCGGCACGGCCTCGCCGGGTAGTTCGTTCCAGCACATCTCCGTCACCACTCTCCGGAGGGCGGGCCCCGCAGCACGCGGGGCCCGCCCTCCGTCGTGTTCCGGCCGCCTCCCGCAGGTGACCTTCGGAGCATGCGCGAGGCGACGATCGGCGCCCTGAGCGGCGCCGTTCGGGGCTACCGGGGCGCCCGGCCGGCTCCGTAGCGTGGCGGGAAACGACCACCACACGACGGTCCGAAGGATCGTCCAGCCGAAGGGAGATGGCCCGATGGGGGGTGTGTCCGACAGGACCGGCGGTCCGACCGGTTCCACCGGTGCGGCGGGTGCCGACGCCGGCCCGCGCACGGCGGTGCTGGCCGCCGCGAGCCACCGGAGCCCCGGCGCGGAGCAGCCGAGGTCCCCGTACCGCGCGATGTCGGACGCCGAGCGGTCGGCGCTCTGGCGCCAGCGGCTGCACGAGGCCGAGGCGGGCCTGACGCGGTACCTGGTGTCGCGCGGGAACGGGCTGCACCTGACCGACTGGTTCGTGCTGCAGTCCGAGCTCTTCGCCGACCTCCCCGCGCCGGACGCCCCGGCCCCGGAGTGGCAGCGGGTGTTCTTCCGCGACCAGGCACTGATGGAACGTTTCCTCGTGCGCCGCTACGGCGAGGAGGGGCTGGGGGACTGGGCCCGGTCCAATGCCGAGGTGCACCGCGAGGTCGAACCCGACCACGGCCGGGGCGCCGCCGACCCGATCCACCGGATCGCCCGGCAGGCCGAACTGTACGGCTCGGAGTACGAGTTCGACGACGAGGAGCCGCCCGACGCCGAGCACGCGGCGCTCACCATCACGCACTGTGCGATCTGGGACTACCGCGAGAAGGCCCGCCGCTCGGGCGTCCAGCTGACCCTCGCCTCGCCCTGCACCTACTGCACCGAGGCGCTGTCCGCCAACATCCGCGCCAAGGGCTACCGGCCCGCGCACCGCCTGACCAACGGCCCGACCGGCCACGGCTGCCGCTGGGAGTCGAGCGCCGCAGCCGGGCCCGCCGCCAACGACGAACCGGGGGAGTCCTGAGATGTGCGGTGTCACCGGCTGGATCGACTGGGACACCGACCTGCGCCACCAGGCGCGGACGGTCCGGGAGATGACCGCCACCCTGGCCTGCCGCGGCCCGGACGCGGACGGCGTCTGGCTCTCCCGGCACGCCGCGTTCGGCCACCGCCGGCTGTCCGTGATCGACCTGGACGGCGGGGCCCAGCCGCTCGCCGACCGCCCGGGGCCCGACGCCGGCGCCGTGCTCTGCTACAACGGGGAGCTCTACAACCACCGCGAGCTGCGCGCGCAACTGGAGGCCCTCGGGCACGTCTTCCGGACCCGCTCCGACACCGAGGTGGTCCTGCGGGCCCACCTCCAGTGGGGCAAGGACGCGCCGACCAGGTTCAACGGCATCTTCGCCTACGCCCTGTGGGACGCCGCGCGCGAGGAACTGCTGCTGGTCCGCGACCACCTCGGCATCAAGCCGCTGTACTGGCACGCCCACGCCACCGGGGTGCTGTTCGGCTCCGAGCCCAAGGCGGTGCTCGCGAACCCGCTGTTCCGCGCCGAACTGGACGCCGAGGGCATCGCCGAACTGTTCGCGCTGCCCGCCGCGCCGAGCGCCGGCCACGGCCTGTTCCGCGGGCTGCACGAAGTCCGGCCCGGCCACCTGGTGGTCGTCGGCCGCGGCGCCACCCGCGAACTCCGCTACTGGCGGCTGGAGTCGGCCGAGCACCGGGACGACGCCGCGACCACCCGCGGCACCGTCCGGGACCTGCTCGCCGACGCCGTCGAGCGGCAGCTGATCAGCGACGTGCCGCTGTGCACCCTGCTCTCCGGCGGCGTCGACTCCAGCGCCGTCACCGCGCTGGCCGCGGCCGCCCGCGAGCGGGCCGGCCACGGGAAGATCGCCAGCTTCTCGGTCGACTTCCCCGGCAGCACCGACCGCACCCCGGACGCCTGGCGGACCACCCTCGACGCCCCGTACGTGCAGGCCGCCGCCGAGCACATCGGCACCCTGCACACCACCGTCCTGGTGCCCGACGACGACCTGCTGGACGCCCGCGACGCCGTCCTGCGCGCCCGGGACCGGCCCGGCTGGGGCGAGATGGACGCCTCGCTGCACCTGCTCTTCCGCGAGGTGCGGCGGCGCTCCACGGTCGCACTCTCCGGCGAGGCCGCGGACGAGATCTTCGGCGGCTACCCGTACTTCCACGACGCGCAGGCCGTCGCCGCGCCGACCTTCCCGTGGCTGCACGGCAAGGCCACGCCGGCGGACCTGCTGCGCCCGGACGTCCGCGCCGAGGTACGCCCCGAGGAGTACACCGCCGCCGCCTACCACCGCTCGCTCGGCGAGGTGTCGCGCCTGCCCGGCGAGTCGGCCGCCGACGCGCGGATCCGCGAGGTCTTCCACCTCGCGCTCACCCGCTGGCTCCCCCCGCTGCTGGACCGGGTGGACCGGGTGTCGATGTCGGTCGGCCTGGAGGTGCGAGTGCCGTTCTGCGACCACCGCCTGGTGGAGTACCTGTGGAACGTCCCGTGGGCGCTCAAGGCGCCGGACGGGCGGGCCAAGGGCCTGTTCCGCGACGCCGTCCGGGACCTCCTCCCGCCGCAGGTCGCCGACCGGCCCAAGAGCGGCTACCCCTCCACCCCGGCCGTCCGCTACACCGAGGTGCTCACCGCCCGGGCGCACGAGCTGCTGGCCGACCCGAACGCGCCGGTCTTCGAGCTGGTGGACCGCGAGCTGGTCCGCCGGCTGCTCGCCGAGGGCCGCCCGCTGCCCAGCCCGCGCACCGCGCCGAACCCGGTCGGCGGCCTCGACCACCTGGTCCAGGTCGACGAGTGGCTGCGCGCCTACCGGGTGGGGCTGCGATGAGCGGCCCCGCGGCGGCCGTGACCACGGCGAAGGCCACCGAGGAGGCCTTCCGGGCCGCCTCCCGCGGCTGGACCACCGGGGTCGCGGTGGTCACCACCCGATCGGACGAGGAGGTCTTCGCCAAGACGGTCTCCTCCTTCAACACCCTCTCCCTCGACCCGCTGCTGGTCACCGTCGCGGTCAGCCGCCACAGCCCGCTCGTGGCCGCGGCCCGCGCCGCCGGACGGTTCGGCCTTTCGGTCCTGACGGACGGCCAGTCGGCGGTGGCCCGGCGCTTCGCCACCCCCGGGGCCGGGCGTGCGCTCGGCGGCTTCACCGCGGTGCCGATGCGCACGGCCGTCACCGGCGCCCCGCTCGTCGACGACGCCCTGGCCTGGTTCGACTGCCGGCTGCACGGCACCCTGCCCGGCGGCGACCACACCATCCTGGTCGGCCGGGTCGCCGCCGCGGACCGCGGCGACGGCGACCCGCTGCTCTACCACGACGGCCGGTACCGCGTGATCGACCCGAAGCCCTTGAACCCTTGAACCCTTGACATCAAACGGAGTTGGCGCATGACACTGCTGGGCACCATCACCGGCCGCGGCGCACCCGCCACCGCCCGCGGCCTGCTGACCGGCGACCGGTACCGGGCCGAACTGGACGACGGCCGCGAGCTCTACCTCGACGGCAAGCGCATCGCGAACCCCGCCGAACACCCCGCGTTCCGCCCGGCCGTGGACGAACTGGCCCGCCTGATCGACCTCCAGCACGACCCGGCCCACCGCGACCTGCTCACCTGGGAGGACCCGGACAGCGGCCTGCGGCTCGCCCGCGCCTACCAGCCCCCGCGCACCCTGGAGGACCTGCGGCTCCAGCGCCGCAGCGCCGAACTGTGGCACGCCGAGGCGCTCGGACAGCAGGGCCGCTCACCCGCCTTCATGGCCTCGATCGCCGTCGGCGTCTACGACTTCCGGCACCGGCTGGCCGGCGCCGACCCGCGCTTCGGCGCCAACGCCGAGGCGTGGTACCGGCATTGCGCGAGCAACGACCTGGTCCTCTCGCACGCCCTCGGCGACCCGCAGATCGACCGCTCCGCCAACCCGCTGGACGACCCCGACCTCGCCCTGCGCGTCGTGGAGGAGAACGACCGGGGCATCGTGGTGCGCGGCGCCAAGCAGCTCACCACGCTCGCCCCGATCGCCCACGAGGTGCTGGTCTACCTCTCGGCGTCGTTCACCGAGGGCCGCGGCGAGCAGTTCGTGACCTGGTTCGCCCTGCCGCTCAACACCCCCGGCCTGATCACCCTCGCCCGCGAACCGCTCGGCAGCGCCTCCTGGGGGCACGCCCACCCGCTCGGCGCGCGGTTCGACGAGCAGGACGCGATGCTCTTCTTCGACGACGTCCTGGTGCCCTGGGACCGCGTCTTCCTGCTGCGCGACGCGAACCTGGCGCGCACCGGCCTCGGCCGGATCAACGCCTGGAGCGCCTACGTCGGCCACATCCGCTACCGCGAGCGGCTGCGGACCCTGCTGGCCAGCGCAACCCTGGTCGCCGAGTCGATCGGCGTGGACGGCTTCCGCAACATCCAGGAGGACCTGGGCCGCCTCGCCGGGTACGCCGAACTGACCGAGTACTTCCTCGACGCCGCCGAGGCGCGCGGCGGCCTCACCGACGGCGGCCTGTTCGCCCCCGGCGACACGGCGGCCTCCCGGGTCTGGTCGGCCGAGGTGGCCGGCAGCGCGGTCGAGATCGTCCGCAAGATCGGCGCCTCCGGGCTGCTCATCCAGCCCACCGCCGGGGACCTCGCCAACCCCCGGCTGCGCCCGCACCTGGACCGCTACATGCGCGGCCGGGACATCGACGCCGAACGCAAGGCCCGGCTCTTCCGGATCGCCTGGGAGCTGACCGGCGACGGCTTCGGCCAGCGCCAGGACCTATACGAGTACGTGCACCGGGGCGATCTGGCCCGCAACCGGATCAACCTCTTCAAGCGCTACGACCAGAGCGCCGCCCGCGAACGGCTGCTGAAGCTGGTCGACCAGGGCGCCGCGGAGCAGCCCGCTGCTGCGGCGCAGCCAGCTACCGACCAGCCGTCCACCAACCAGCAGTCCACCGAGCAGCCGTCCACCGTGGAGGAGAACCAGCCGTGAGCACGTCCGCCGTCGAGATCCAGGCCCGCACCCTCGCGGGGTACGCCGACGCCAGCCGGCTGCGCCAGGTCCAGGACCGTGACTGGGTGCTCGACCAGGTCACCGGAGCCCCCGAGTCCCTGATCGACCTCGGCAGCGGGATCGGCCAGCTGCTCCAGGAGGCCCTGGAGCGCTTCCCCTCCCTGCGGCGCGCCGTCGGCCTGGAACGCTCCGAGCACCGCATCGCCGAGGCCGCCGCCCGGCTCCAGCCCTACGGCGAGCGGGTCGCCCTGCACCGGGCCGACCTCACCGTGCCCGAGCCGCTGCCGTTCCGGGCCGACGTGATCACCCAGACCTCGGTGCTGCACTGGCTGTACCCGGACGAGGAGCGGATCTTCGCCTGGGCCGCCGCCCACCTCGCCCCCGGCGGCCGCTTCCTGCTCACCACCTACCACCCGGCCCGGGACGAGCGCGGCCTCGGCGGCGAGGACGAGCTGGTCCGCGACGCCCTGGTCGCCCTCGGCACCCCATACGACGAGGTGCCCGGCGTCCTGGAGCGTGCCGGGGTGCTGCCGATCGCGACCCGGACCAGGACCGTCGACGAACTCGCGGCGGTGGTGGGCCCGCACCTCGCGGTGGCCGGCCACCTGGAGCGCGACGCCGTGGTCACCGTCGACGGCGCCGCCCAGTACGAGCACTTCCACGCCGCCACCTTCGGGGACTACTACAGCCGTGCGGTGCCGGCGCAGCAGCGGCCCGCCTTCTTCCGCGCCGTCGGCGAGAGCGCCTGGCGCCGGCAGCAGGAGCGCGGCCACGTCAGCCACATGCCCGTCCGACTGTGGCAGCTGACGTCTCGTTAACAACATGTGTAGCCCGCCGCTCACCCCTGGGGTGGGCGGCGGGCTGCGTCTACGCTGGTGGCAGCCCACACCCCCGCATTCGACGGCACCGACCAGGGCCGAGGAGCCAACCGTGTCAACTCCCCCCGCAGGCAGGGAACTCGGCGCCTTCCTGCGCGCCCATCGCGAGCTCCTCAAGCCCTCCGACGTCGGCCTCACCGCCACCACCCGGCGCCGCACCCCCGGTCTGCGCCGCGAGGAGGTCGCCTCCCTCTCCGGCGTCGGCCTGGCCTGGTACACCTGGGTCGAGCAGGGGCGGGTCACCGCCTCCCGGCAGGTGCTGGAGGCGATCGCCCGGGTGCTGCGGCTGGACGCGGCCGGGCTGCGGCACGCCATGCGACTGGCCGGCTACCACGAGCCGACGGCGGCCGCCGCCTCGGAGGACGGCGCCGACCGGCTCGCCGAGGCCATCCGGCCGGTCCTGGACTCCTGGCCCACCAGCCCGGCCGTCCTGCTCGACCGCCACTTCGACCTGCTCGGCTGGAACGCCGCCTGGGTCGCGCTCTGGGGCTCGCCCGAGTTCGTCCCCGCCGACCGGCGCAACCTGATGTGGGTGATGGCCGCCGACCACCGGGTGCGGGCCGTGTTCCGCGACTGGGAGCCGCTCGCGATGAACGTCTTCCAGCAGTTCCGGGCGCAGGCCGGCCCCGCCCTGGCCGACCCCCGCACCGGCGAGGTCTACCGGCACCTGGACGAGGACGCGCCCGAGTTCCGGCACTGGTGGGGGTGCCACTCGGTGGCGGAGCTGACCGTCCGCACCGTCACCGTCGAGCCGGCCGGGCTCGGCCCGGTCCGGCTGACGCTGTCGTCCTTCCACCCGGTGGACGACCCGACCGCGACGGTGCTGCTGTTCACCCCGCACGGCGCCGCCGACCGGGCGCGGATGACCGAACTGGTCGATCATCCGTTGCGCGCGGTCGGCGGCGTGGAGGGGGAGCGCCGGGTCGGCTGAGCCGCCGGCCCTGCCGGGCATCCCGGCCGTTCCGGCGGGGCCTCAGGCGCCCGATGCGGCGGACCGGCGCAGGCCGAGGCTGACCGCCAGCGCGCCCAGGGCGGCCACCAGCGCGAGCCCGGTGCCGATCAGCAGGGTGCCGTCCGCGACGTTGCCGAACGTGCCGATCGCCCAGGCGCCGAGGCCGGTGCCCGCGTACATGGTCGAGGTCAGCCACGCGCTGGAGGTCGCCCGCAGCTCCGGGGCGATGGTGCCGGCCAGCGTCTGCTGGTCCGTCACGAAGCCTCCGGAGGCCAGGAACCACACCACCACGCCGGCCAGGGCGAGGACCAGGCCGGGCCCCTTGGCCGCCAGCGCGACGCCCGCCGCCAGCAGCACGCCCCACAGCGGCAGCATCGGCAGGTCGGAGCGCCCGGCGGTCCTGGCCCGGTCCCCGAGCCGGCCGCCCAGCAGCGAGCCGACCAGGCTGCCCGCACCGACCAGCACGCCCACCAGGCCCAAGGCCTGTACCGACAGGTCGAAGCGCTGCACCAGCACCGCGCCGAGGAAGGTGTAGGCGCCCAGGTTGGCCGTGTTGAACACCGTGTTGACCAGCAGGGCGCGCCGCAGCGTCGGGTCGGCCCAGCCCGCCAGGATCGCCCGGACCGCCCCCACCTGCGGCGCGGCCGCCTGCGCCGAACGGCGCTGGACCTGGCTCAGCAGCAGCGGCACGGCCGCCGCGGTGCCGATGGTCAGCGCCCAGAACGCCGACCGCCAGCCGGCCAGTCCGGCGAGGAAGCCGCCGAGCGGCACGCCGATCACCTGGCCGCAGGAGAACAGCGCCATGCCCAGGCCGAGGGCCCGGCCGCGTACCGCCTCCGGTGCGGTCTCGGCGATGTGTGCCCAGATCGCCGGCCCGGCCGCGGCCGCCGCCAGCCCGGCCACCGCGCGGGAGACGACCAGCAGCGTCAGCCCGGTGGAGAGGGCGGCCGCCGCGTTGGACACGACGAACAGCAGGGTGCCCGCCACCAGTGTGCGGCGGCGGCCGAACCGGTCGCTCAGCAGCCCGAGGAAGGGCGCCGCGACGGCGTACACCAGCACGTAGGCGGTGACGCTGGAGGCGGCGGCCGCCTCGGTGGTGTGCACCGAGTCCGCGATGGTCGGCAGCAGCGGCGACACCAGGAAGGTCTCCGTGCCGAACAGGAACAGCAGGAGGAACACTCCCGCGTAGCGCCACCGTTCGAAGGCCTGGGCCGGCGCCAGGGGCGGGACGTCCTCGGCCTGTTCGGGCCGGGGCGGGTCGGAGATGCTGCTCACAGCGATCACCACCTTGTCGTGCGAGGGAGCGGCCGGGCCTTCGGACGGCAGGCGGAAGCGGCCGCGACGGGAGGGCAGGAGTCCGATGCGGCCATCCTGCGGACGGCCCTCGCGGCCAGCCAGACAGGCGGTCATCCTGTGACCCCAGGTCACAGGCTGCCGCCCTGGTCCGGCCGGTGACCCGGTGGCCGACTACTGACCGTCCCCGCCGTCCCCGCCGTCCCCGCCGTCCCCGCCGTCCCCGCCGCCCCATCGACCCTGCGGGTCGGCCGCGGGTGGTCGCGATCACCAGGGAAGTGAGGTTAGGCTAACCAAACTTGATGGACGGTCGAGGGTGAGGGCGGTGCCGGGGATGCACAGTCAGGGTGAGCCGGGGTGGGCGCGGACACGGGACGGCCGAGAGCTGTTCTACCTGCGGCGGCCGGGGCCCGGCGGCGAGGGCGTGCCGACGGTCGTGCTGGAGGGCGGGCTCGCCTCCAGCCGCTCGTACTGGGCGCCGGTGCAGCTCCGGCTGGACGGGGTCGCGGCCACGGTGGCGTACGACCGCAGCGGGCTCGGCCGCAGCGCGCCGGACCCCGCGCCGCGCCCGCTGCGCCGCCTCGCCGAGGACCTCAACGACCTGCTCGACCACCTCGGCGGCCTCGGCCCCGGGCCGTTCGTCCTGGTCGGGCACAGCTGGGGCGGGCCGATCGTCCGGCTCGCCGCCGCGGCCCGCCCCGAGCGGATCGCGGGCCTGGTGCTGGCCGACCCGACGGACGAGTCCTGCGACCTGGTGTTCGCGCCCTCGGTGCGCCGCCAGGAGCGGATCGGGCAGGCGGTCAGCATGCTGCTGGCCCGCACCGGCCTGCTGGCCCGGGCCTTCCGCCCGATGCTCGACGCCCTTCCGGCGGACGCCGCGGCCGAGATGCGCGAGGAGGGGTTCACCGTCTCCACCATCCGCACCCGGGGCGCCGAACTCGGCTCCGTCGTCGCGGACTTGACCGCCATGAAGGAGAACCCGCCGGCCCTCGGCGGCATCCCGCTCACGGTGGTCTCGGCCGTCCGGACCTCGACCGGCATGGGCCCGAAGGTCCGGGAGGCCGTGAACGCCTCCCATGCTTACCGCGTCGGCCGGGCCGAGGTCGGCCGCCACGTACTGGCGGCCGACGCCGACCACATGGTGCCGACCAGTGACCCCGACACCCTGGCGCGCGAGATCCGGCGGATCGTCGAGGGCCGGGCACCCGCCTAGGAATTGACTGATCGTCAGTTTTCGATGATCTCCAGGCTGGCGACGATGCCCGGAACGCCGCCGGGGTAGGTGTTGCCGCCGAGGTAGAAGGTGTGGCCGTCCGGGGCGAGTGCCAGGCCGGTGGCGAGTTCCACCTTCTGCGGGTTCACCGTCTCGGCGGGGACGAGCGCGTGGGCCTCGGTGTCGTAGGAGAGGATCACGCTCTCGTAGTGGTAGCCGGGAGGGGTGGGTCCGCCCGGGGCGACGAAGACGGTCGACTTGGAGATGAAGTACAGGCGGCTCCCGTCCGGGCTGACGACCGGGTAGCGGAGGTCGGTGTTGCCCGGTGCGAAGTGGAAGTTCTCGGTGACGGTATCGGTCTCGGTGTCGACGAGGTAGTCGCTCTCGTAGCCGCCGAGGCCGTACAGCGTGCTGCCGTCGGGGCTGAGCACCGCGCCGCCGGAGGCGCCGTGTCCGGCGGTGAGGGTGCGGACGGTGGTGAGCGAGGTGGGCGTGGCGGCCAGGTGGACCAGGCCTGCTCCGGTGGTGACGTACAGGTCCTGGCCGTTGGGGCGCAGGACGATCGAACCGACGCTGAAGTCGGTGACGCCGACGGAGGCGGTGAAGGTACCGGTGGCGGTCGAGTACGCGAGGACCCGGGCGGGCTGGAAGCCCCAGCGCTGCCGCGGCCCGTTCTGGGCCAGGTAGACGCCGGCGCCGTCCGGGCTGACCACGAGGGAGCTCGGCGAGCCGTCCACGTAGCCGTCGGGGTGCGGCTGGACCGGGAGCAGGACGTCGGCGGCCACCGTGTCGCTGTCGGTGTCGATGGTGACCAGGTGCTGCGCCCCCACGGTCGCGTACAGCCGCGTGCCGTCGGGGCTCATCGCCAGCGCGCCGACGAAGGAGTTCGCGGCGGTGGAAAGGGTGAGCCGGGCGGTGATCCCGCCGGTCCGGGTGTCGACGACCTTGACCGCGGGCGTGCCGCGGGGGTCGTCGGTCACCCCGACGTAGGCCTTCGTGCCGTCCGGGGTGACGGCGGTCGTCGGGTACGCGTACCCCACCGGGACGACCTGGGGGGCCGTGGTGGTGGCGGGCTGTGCGGTGGCGATCCCGGCTCCGGCGGTCAGCAGCAGGCCGACCGATGCCGCGGTGCCCAGCCAACGGGCCTTTGCCATGAGCGACTTCACGAAATCCTCCCCTGTGACACACGATGCGTCCGCATCGGCGGGAGTCAGAGTATGGGGCCGGGAAGGCGAGTTGGGCGCCGATGACGCAGTCGACGACTCGGGGTAGACGCCATGGCCGCCCATGCCTACAGCACATGACGGGGCGCGTGACGGGGCACACGGCGTGGCGCGCGGGGCTGCACGATCGGATCAGGGGGCGTCCGGTGCTTGCGCCGTGCAGGCGGCAAGGGCGGTCAGGCGGTCCACCTCGACCCATTCGTCGAGGTGGAGGCCGATCAGGTGGTGGCCCCGGCTCCACGGGTGGTCCGCGACGGGAGGGGTGGGTGGCGGCGAGGGGGAGTCGGCGTGGTGGAGGTACCAGGAGCTGAGGCGTTCCAGGGCGGCGCGGCGCTCGGCGGTACCGGTCTCGGCGGTGCAGCGTTCGGCGGCGTAGAGGCGCAGGAGATCGTTGAGCCGGTAGCGGTGGTGGTCCTCGTGGGTGAGCAGGTGGGCGGTGGCCAGGTGATCGAGGATGGGCCGGACGGCGGCGGTGGGGGTGTCGGTCAGGGCGGCTGCCGCGCCGGGGCCGACGCCGACGGCCGGGGCCAGGGCGAGCAGCCGGAGCAGGGCCCGGGCCTCGGCGGGGAGCGAGCGGTAGGAGAGGTCGAAGGCGGCGCGGACCGCCGAGGTGGCGTCGCCGTCGATGACGAGACGCCTCGAACCAGGAGCAGTTGATGAACCGTCTGAAGAAGGTCGTCGCCACCGCGACCGCCGTCGCCGCAGCCGCCCTGATCCCGCTGTCCGCGGCCCCGGCCGAGGCTGCCACCGGACCGGGCACCCACCTGGGGATGACCTGGTCCGTCGTCGCCTACGGCCCGGAGGGCACCGTCCAGGTCGGCGGCCCCGGTGGCAGCCCGAGCAACGCCTGCAACGGCGACACCGCGCCGTCGGTCTCGCTGCCCGTGCTCTGCCTCGACGTCGACGGCAGCCCGGCCCCGTCCGGGATCAGCATTGGCTTCTACAACGGTTGGGCGCAGGGCACCGTCGCCCTCAGCCAGCCGGTCAGGGGCGCCCGGCTCAACAGCCGGGCCGCGGCGGACAGCCTCTGCCAGGCCTCCTTCGGGGCCGGCTGGCGCGAGGCCGAGTTCCACGACGGCCACTTCGGGTCCGACCTGGCGCAGACCGGTGGCTGGACCTTCTGGGCCTACGGCAACATCCCCAACAACACCCGGTTCTGGACGGCCATCAACGACCAGGCGGCCAACCCCTGGAACTGACCGGGCCGAAGCCGCCGTTGCGCCCGCCCACCCGGCGGGCGCGACGCTGCCCGGATCGCCGCCGCTCAGCGCATGACGCGGCCCCGCTCAGCGCACGAGGCGGCTCCGGTGCCGGGGAATCCGTGCACCGGGGCCGCCTCGTCGTGCCGTCGTGCTGTCGTCCGGCGGCCCGCGGTGGCGACGTGTGGCCGTCCGTGCGTACGGAACGCGTCAAGATGTCCGGCGGCGGCAACCGGGTGGGCCGGAACGACCGTCCACGCCATCAGAAGCACTGATCGATCGTCAGGGGAGCCCGGCCGTCGGGCCGGACGGCCCCTGGCGCGGCATCGTCGTAGGGCGACGTCCGGCAGGCGCCGTCCGAGTCCGCGTCCGACCGACCACCACATGGGGGAACGCTCATGACACAGCTGCTCATCGAAGAGAACTTCCAGCACCTCGACGGCCAGGACGTGGAGTCGCTGATCGAGGCCCTCGCCGAGTTCGGTCTGAACGCGGAGCCCACCCAGCCCCGCACGGGGACCCGAAACGGCGAGTGGGCGCTCGTCCTGCACTGGCTCGGGGACGACATCGGGCCGATCACCGAGGACGCCGTGACGACGGCGCTCGTCATGGCGGTGACAGAGGTGCTGGGCCGGGCGCACTCGGCCGGGCCCGGCGGGACCAGCGTGCGGCGCCGCACGCTGCCGGTCCGCATCGACATCCGCGGACGTACGGGAGAGCTGATCACGTCCGTTGCGGTGCCGGGCGCGAAGGCGGCGCCGTCGGCTGCGTCGTGATGGCACGGCAGGGCCGCGGTGGCCGGGCGGCGTGCCGCAGCCGGCCCCGTCGCCTCCCGCGGCTGAAGCGCGGTGGCGGTCGGCTGGAGGTGGCCGACCCGCTCGAACGCTGCTGTACGGGCGCTCCGAGGCGGCCCGCCATCCTCGGCGGATGCGCTGCTCACTGCTCGGTTCCTGCCTGCGCTCGCTGCTGCGAGGCCTGATCGCCCTCGGGCAGCTGTCGGGGTACGCCCCGCCGGTCGCGCCGCCGCCTCCCGCTGGTCCCGGGCCGGGCCACCCGGAGCGGCTCCGCCCCGACCTGCCGCTCAGCGACGTCGAGAGGGAGCTGCGCAGGCAGCTGCGCGACATCTCCGGTGGACCGGTGCCGCGCGACTTCTGACCCCTTCGGGGCCGGACGGTCAGGAGTTGCTGGACACCGCCTCGGGGGCGGCCGAGCGGGCGCGGAGCGATGGTGGTGGCGTGCCCCGCGGGGCGACGCGTCGCAGCAGCGGCCCGGTCATCAGGGTCGTGACGAGGGCCATGACCACCATCGTGCTGAACATCCGGGTGTCGATGACGCCGAGCCGGTGGCCCACGTTCAGGATGACGAGCTCGGTGAGGCCTCGGGCGTTGAGCAGGATGCCGAGGGCGGCCGCCTCCCGCCTGGTCGAGCCGGTGAGCCGGGCAGCGGCGGCGGCACCGGCGAACTTGCCGACGCAGGCCGTCACCAGCACCGCGGCCACGATGACCAGGCCGTGCCACCCGATGCCGGTCAGGTCGACGGCCAGCCCCGTGACCGTGAAGAAGGCCGGCAGCAGGAGGAGGCCGGCCTGCTCGATGCGCTCCGGGACCTCGGGCGCGAGGGCGTCGATCCGGTCGCGGGGCACCGCCGCGCCGAACATGAAGGCGCCGAAGACGGCGTCCAGGCCGATCTCGCCGGTGACCCAGGCGGAGAGCAGTGTCCCGGTGACGAGGACGGCGTGGATCCACGGTCCGCCGACGGCGCGGCGCCGCTCCGGCGCCAGCAGCCAGCCGAGGGCGGGGCGGACGACGCAACCGAGGACGAGCACGACGACGACCGTGTTCAGCGCCAACCGTCCGAGCGCCCAAGGGCTCTGGGCGTTCACCACGGCCACTACCACGGCCAGCGCACACCACGCGAGGAAGTCCTGCAGGGCGGCGCAGGCGAGCGACAGGGTGCCGAGCGGATCCTGGTGCATCCCGCGTTCGGCGATGATCCGGGCGAGGACGGGGAAGGCCGTGATGGACATCGCCGTCCCCAGGAACAGGGCCGGGCCCAGCCAGCCGGTGGTTCTCAACTGGTAGGCGTCGAACCAGGGTTGGAGCAGCACCGCGAGGCCCAGGCCGAGCGCGAAGGGCAGTGCGACGGAGCTGAGCGACACCGCCGTCACCCGGCGCCCGGCGCCCCGCAGATGGGCGGTGTCGAACCGGTACCCCACGATGAACATGAAGAAGACCAGGCCGAGTTGGGAGAGCACCCGCAGATGGGGCTGGACCTCGGGGGGGAACAGGACGGCGTCCAACCGTCCCGGGAGCAGACCGATCAGGCTGGGCCCGAGGGCGACCCCGCCGACGATCTCACCCATGACGGCGGGCTGGCGCAGCCGGACGGCCAGTCTCCCGCAGACGAACGCGGTGCCGAGGATGACGGCCAGGGCGACGAGCACACCGCCCGCCGTCGCCGCCTCGGTCGGCCCGGCGGCCGACAGTTGATGCGGATCGATCAGTGGAGTCATCACGCTCTACCTCTTCGCTCGGTGCCCCGGTGAGGGCGGCTGCCAGGCCGGTACGGGAAATGGGGTGACGTACCGGGAGGGGTGGGGGAGGGCGCCGGTCACCGTCCGGTGGAGCCGAGCAGATCGGTCCGCAGCCGGACGGGCGAGGTGCCGAAGGCGATCCGGCGCAGCATCGCGCCGTAGAGCGGGGTCCTGGACACCAGAGCCGCCGTCCGCGGGCGGATCGCCGAGGAGAGGCGCCCGGTGGAGAGCATCATCCGGCTCTGGATCCGCTGGATCCGGGTGATCCGGTCCACCTCGGGCCTGCGCAGCGCTGTGTACCGGTCGAGCCGGGCCGCGCCGGCGTCGGCGCTGCGCACCGCCTCGACCAGGACGGGGTGAGCCGCGACGGCGTCCCGAATGGCGAGGTTGATGCCCTGCGCGCCGATCGGGCTGTGGGTGTGGGCGCTGTCGCCGATCAGCACCAGCCCGTCGCGCACCCACTCCTCGGCGCTGCCGGAGAAGACGTCGAGCAGGGACAGGTCCCCGAAGCCGGTGATCTCCTCGCGGATGCGCTCGGCGTACTCCGGTGCGGCGTGGCACAGTTGCTCGATGATGTGGTCGGCTCCCCGGTCGGCCAGCCGACGGAAGCCGCCGTGCGGGAGCGTCCAGCCGAGCTGGAGCGAGTCGGGCACCGAGGAGTAGCTCAGGACCGGATTGCCGCCGGCCCGGAAGACCCGGACGTCCCGCGTGTGCCCGGTGCTCCGCTGCGGCGCTCCGCTCAGCCGGAACCAGAGGACGTCCTGGCTGAACAGCTCCTGGCGCCGGTAGCCGATGCCGGCGAGGGTGCGGATCTTCGAGAAGCGGCCGTCCGCCGCGACCACGCACCGCGCCCGGATCACCTGCTCGCCCGCGCCGCCGGCCCCGGCGGCGACCGCCCCGCGGACGACGCCGCCCTCCTCCACCAGCCCGCTCGCCCTGGTGCCCGCCAGGTAGCGGAAGCCGTCGTGCCGTGCGCAGGCGGCCAGCAGCTCGGCCAGCAGGTGGCGTTGTGGCAGGCTCAGCAGGCAGTTGTACGGTCCGGGCAGCCGTCGGTAGTCACCGTTGATGAGGATCCGGCCGCGCTCCTCCAGCAGGAAGCGTTGGTGCTCGACGGCGCCGTGCGCCCGCGCCGGGCGGAGGACGCCCAGCTCGTCCAGCAGTGCCTGGCCGCCGGGCTGGAGGATCTCGCCGCGGTACGTCCGGTCCAGCGAGCGGCTGCGTTCCAGCAGGGTGACCCGCACGCCGGAGCGGACCAGGAGCAGGGCGAGCGTCAGCCCGGCGGGGCCGCCGCCGACCACGCAGATGTCGGTGTCGATGTCCATGCGACCAGAGGCTAGGCAGCACTCCTCAACGCCGGTTCGCGCGGCGGGCCGCGCGGCAGGTGGACGGCGGCTCGAATCCGCCGCGAGGGCGGGAGCCGACGATCGGTGCCGGCGGATTTCTTCTCACGGACAGGAGGCGATCGGGTATGTCGGATGCGGAGCGGGGGAGCAGCGGTGTCAGGTGAGGACGGGCGGCGCCGCGTGGTGGTGACCGGGATGGGGGTGGTGGCCCCCGGCGAGGTCGGCACCAAGGCGTTCTGGGAGTTGCTGACCGCGGGCCGGACGGCGACCCGGACGATCTCGACGTTCGACCCGTCGCCGTTCAGGTCCCGGGTGGCCGCCGAGTGTGATTTCGATCCGGTGGCCAGTGGTCTGACCCAGCGTCAGATCCGGCAATGGGACCGCACCGCGCAGTTCGCCATGGTGGCGGCGCGCGAGGCACTGGCCGACTCCGGGGTGTCGGGGTCGAACGATCCGCTCCGCACCGGGGTGATGGCCGGGACGGCGTGCGGGATGACGATCAGCCTCGACCGCGAGTTCGCCGTGGTCAGCGACGAGGGCCGGCGGCAGCTGGTCGACGACGCCCACGGTGTGCCCTATCTGTACGACTACTTCGTGCCGTCCTCGATGGCGACCGAACTGGCCTGGCTGGTGGAGGCCGAGGGGCCGGTGGGCGTGGTCTCGACCGGGTGCACCTCCGGTATCGACGTGATCGCCCACGCCTGCGACCTGATCCGTGACGGCGAGGCGGACGTGATGCTGGCCGGTGCGTCGGACGCGGCGATCTCTCCGATCACGGTGGCCTGCTTCGACGCGATCAAGGCGACCTCGCCGCGCAACGACGAGCCGGAGAGCGCCTCGCGGCCGTTCGACCTGACCCGCAACGGCTTCGCCCTCGGCGAGGGCGCGGCGATGTTCGTCCTGGAGGAGCGCGAGCACGCGCGCCGACGCGGCGCGCACGTCTACGCCGAGGTCACGGGGTACGCCGGGCGCTGCAACTCCTACAGCATGACGGGGCTGCGGCTGGACGGGAACGAGATGGCGGAGGCGATTCGGGTCGCGCTCGACCGGAGCCGGATGAATCCCGAGGACATCGCGTACGTCAACGCGCACGGCTCGGCCACCAAGCAGAACGACCGGCACGAGACGGCCGCGTTCAAACGGAGCCTCGGCGGGCACGCCTACCGGGTGCCGGTCAGCTCGATCAAGTCGATGATCGGGCACTCGCTGGGCGCGGTCTGTGCCCTGGAGTTCGCCGCCAGCGCGCTGGCGATCGAGCACTCGGTGGTTCCGCCGACGGCCAATCTGCACGTGCCCGATCCCGAGTGCGATCTGGACTACGTGCCGCTGGTGGCCAGGGAGCAGCGGGTGTCCACGGTGCTCAGCGTGGCCAGTGGTTTCGGTGGCTTCCAGAGCGCGATCGTGCTGGCCGAGCCGGAATGGAGCGGGGCATGACGAAGGTCGTGGTGACCGGTATCGGCGTGGTGGCGCCGAACGGCTGGGGTGTGGAGGAGTACTGGGAGGCCACGCTGGCCGGCCGTTCGGGCCTCGGCCCGGTGACCCGCTTCGACTCGGCCGGCTACCGGGCGCACGTGGCCGGTGAGGTGAACTTCCGGCCGGAGGACCATCTGCCGAGCAGGCTGCTGCCCCAGACCGACCACATGACCAGGCTGGCGCTGGTGGCGGCGGAGGAGGCCCTGGCCGACGCGGGGGCGGACCCGGCGACGATGCCGGACTTCGCCGCCGGGGTGGTCACGGCCGCCTCCGCCGGCGGGTTCGAGTTCGGGCAGCGGGAGCTGACGGCGCTGTGGAGCAAGGGCCCGGCATACGTCAGCGCGTACCAGTCCTTCGCCTGGTTCTACCCGGTCAACACCGGGCAGATCTCGATCCGGCACGGCATGCGGGGCCCCGGCTCGGCGCTGGTGGCCGAGCAGGCGGGCGGGTTGGACGCACTGGCCAAGGCGCGGCGGCACGTCCGGGAGGGCACCGCGTTGATGCTGGCGGGCGGGGTGGACGGCTCGCTCTGCCCGTGGTCGTGGCTCTGCCTCACCCGCAGCGGCACGGTGAGCCCGGAACGGGACCCACGGCGGGCCTTCCTGCCGTTCGACGCCGACGCGTCGGGCGGGGTGCCGGGGGAGGGCGGTGCGCTGCTCGTCCTGGAGGATCCCGAGCGGGCGGCCGGGCGCGGGCAGCGCCGCCACTACGGGGAGGTGGCCGGCTACTCGGCCACCTTCGACCCGCGCCCCGGTTCCGGGCGTCCGCCCGGGCTGCGGCGGGCGATCGAGGCGGCGCTGGCCGACGCCGGGGCCGGCCCGTCCGACATCGACGTGGTCTTCGCCGACGCCAGCGGGGTGGCCGAGCGGGACCGGGCGGAGGCCGAGGTGCTGAGCGCGGTGTTCGGACCGCGCGGGGTGCCGGTGACGGCGCCCAAGACGATGACCGGCCGGCTGCTCGCCGGGGGTGCCCCGCTGGACGTGGCCGCGGCGCTGCTGGCCATGCGGGACTCGGTGATCCCGCCCTCCGTCCACCTCGGACGGCCCGCCTTCGGTGAGCTGGACCTGGTGGGGGACCGGCCGAGGCCGTCCCGGCTGGGGAGCGCGCTGGTACTCGCCCGTGGGCACGGCGGGTTCAACAGCGCGCTGGTGCTGACGGGTTGCTGACCGACCGCTGACCGACTTCCGACCGACTTCCGACCGACTGCAGGCGAGCCGCGGAAGCGGCCGCCGAAGAACCGACCGACGATCGACCGAACTGAGGAAACGCCATGGCAGAGTTCACCCTTGACGATCTGATCACCACGCTGCGCGAGGCCGCGGGCGTCGACGAGGGCGTCGACCTCGACGACGTCCTGGACGTGCCCTTCGAGGCCCTGGGCTACGACTCGCTGGCGCTGTTCAACACCGTCAACATGATCGAGCGGGACCGGAGCATCGCGCTGCCGGACGACGTCGTGGTCGAGGCCAGGACCCCGCGGCAGCTGCTGGCCGCGGTCAACCTGAGCCTGACCCAGGTGGGTTGAGCGTGTGCGGCATCGTTGGGGCGGTCGACTTCGACGCCTCCCCCGAGCAGCGCCGTGATCTGCTGCAGGCGATGACGGACACCATGGCCTGCCGAGGGCCGGACGCCGAGGGGCTCTGGTTCGGCCCGTGGGTCGGCTTCGGCCACCGCCGGCTGGCGGTGATCGACCCGGCGCACGGGCAGCAGCCGATGACCGCCCGGCACCGGGGCCGCGGCGCGGCGATCACGTTCGCCGGCGAGGTCTACAACTTCCGTGAGTTGCGCGCCGAGTTGATCGCGCTCGGCCACCGGTTCCGGACGGCGTGCGACACCGAGGTGGTGCTCCGCGGCTACCTCCAGTGGGGTGCCGCGCTGGTGGACCGGCTCAACGGCATGTACGCCTTCGGCATCTGGGACGAGCAGGCCGAGGAACTGCTGCTGGTCCGCGACCGGATGGGCGTCAAACCGCTGTACTACTACCCGACAGACACGGGCGTGCTGTTCGGCTCGGAGCCGAAGGCCGTCCTCGCCGACCGCGCGGTGCCGCGCAGGGTCGGCGCGGAGGGGCTGTGCGAGGCGCTGGACATGGTCAAGACGCCCGAGGCGGCCGTCTTCTCCGGGATGCGCGAGGTCCGGCCCGGCCAACTCGTCCGGGTCGGGCGCACCGGGGTGCGCCGGCACACCTACTGGCGGCTGGAGGCCCGTGAGCACACCGACGACCTGTCCGCGACCATCGGGACGGTGCGGGAGCTGCTGTCCGACACGGTCGCGCGCCAGCTGGTCTCGGACGTGCCGCTGGGCTGCCTGCTCTCCGGAGGCCTCGACTCCTCGGCGGTGACGGCGCTGGCGGCCCGGTCGGGGCCGGTGCGCTCGTTCTCGGTGGACTTCCGGGGCGCGGCGGACGGCTTCGCCCCGGACGCGGTGCGCCAGGCGCCGGACGCGCCGTTCGTCCACGACCTGGCCCGGCACGTGGGTGCGGAACACCGCGAAGTCCTGCTGGACAGCGGCGATCTGACGGATCCGGCGGTGCGCGCCGCGGTGCTGCGGGCCACCGACCTGCCGCCCGCGTACTGGGGTGACATGTGGCCCTCGCTGTACCTGTTCTTCCGGGCGGTGAAGCGGGAGTGCACGGTGGCGCTGTCCGGCGAGGCCGCGGACGAACTGTTCGGCGGCTACCGCTGGTTCCACAACCCGCTGGCCCTGCGCGCCACCACCTTCCCCTGGCTCACCTCGGGTTCGGCACGCTACTTCGGCGGCCGCTCGCTGTTCCAGCAGGGACTGCTGGACAAGCTCGACCTCGACGGCTACCGGGCCGCGCGGTACTCGGAGGCGCTCGCCGAAGTGCCGGTGCTGCCGGGGGAGTCCGCCGATGACCGTCGGATGCGCGAGATCACCTATCTCAACCTGACCCGGTTCGTGCAGACCCTGCTCGACCGCAAGGACCGGATGAGCATGGCGGTGGGCCTGGAGGTTCGGGTGCCGTTCTGCGACCACCGGTTGGTGGAGTACGTCTTCAACGTGCCGTGGGCGATGAAGTCCTTCGACGGCCGGGAGAAGAGCCTGCTGCGCGCGGCCGTCGCCGACCTGTTGCCGCGGTCGGTGGTCGAGCGGGTCAAGACCCCGTACCCGGCCACCCAGGACCCGGGCTACGAGGCCGTGCTGCGCGCCGAACTCGCCCGGCTGCTGCGCGACGCGGACGCCCCGGTCCTGCCGCTGCTGGACCTCGGGCGGGCGCGGGCGGTCGTCGACCGGCCGCTGGGCGCGGTGAGCCGCCCGTACGACCGGGGGAGCCTGGAGCTGGTGCTCTGGCTCAACTCCTGGCTCACGGAGTACGAGGTCACGTTGGACCTGTGAGATCCGCGGTGCCACTGTCGCCCGCGACCGACGGGGGCAGTTCGTCGGCCAGCGCCGCCCGAAGGCCACGCAGCACTCGCAGCGTGGCCTTCAGGTCGTCCGGGTCCAGTGGCGAGGCCAGGTGTTCCAGCCAGCGCCGCTCGGCCGGCTCCAGCAGGGCGAGTGCGTCGGCGCCCTTTGCGGTCAGCGAGACCAGCGGTGCGCGCCGGTCCGCCGGGTTGGGGCTGGTGGTGGCGAGGCCGTCCTCGACCAGTTTGACCACGGTCTGCTGGACGGCCTGGCGGCGCAGCCCGCGCTCCCGCGCGAGGTGCGCGGCGCTGTGCGGACCGTCTGCCAGCAGGCCGAGGACCTGCCATCGCGCGGAGGTCAGCCCGAACCGGCCGGACAGCCCGTCGCCCGCGCGCAGCAGGGCGCCGTTGACGGCGAACAACTCGGTGGTGATCTCGCTCAAGGTATCTGCCACGGGGGAGAGGTCGGTCATGACGGAAGCCTAATCGCAGCACGCTCGCGCGATTTCGACAAGAGCTTGTCATTTACTCGAGGTGGGCACTACCCTCAAATTGACAAGAGCTTGTCGATTTTGTGTGTCGGGCCCGGGTTGTGCGGTCGTCCGGCACCGCACGGCGGGCCGACCGAAACCGCATGGAGAAACAGGACATGGCAAACCTCGCCTCGCAGACCGACGAGGCCGTCGCGGACGACGCCGGCCCGGCCGGCTTCACCCACCGCCAGATCATCACGGCCCTCACCGGACTGCTGCTGGCAGTCCTGCTCGCCGCACTCGACCAGACCATCGTCTCGACCGCGCTGCGCACGATCGGCGACCAGCTGCACGGGCAGACCGTCCAGGCCTGGGTCATCACCGGCTACCTGGTCAGCTCCACGATCGCGATGCCGTTCTACGGCAAGCTCTCCGACATCTACGGCCGCAAGCCGCTCTACCTGGCGGCGATCGTGGTCTTCATCGTCGGGTCGGCGGCCTGCTCGCTGGCGAACTCGATGGAGACGCTCGCCGTCGCCCGCGTGGTCCAGGGACTCGGCGGCGCCGGGCTGATGTCGCTGCCCACGGCCGTCATCGCCGACCTCGCCCCGGTGCGGGAGCGCGGCCGGTACTTCTCCTACCTGATGATGGCGTGGGTCGCGGCCAGCGTGCTCGGCCCGCTGGTCGGCGGGCTGTTCGCGGGCGCCGGCGAGATCCTGGGGGTGACCGGCTGGCGCTGGGCCTTCCTGATCAACGTGCCGCTCGGGCTGGTTGCGCTGCTGAGCGTGCGCAAGGCACTCAACCTGCCGCACCAGCGGGTGAACCACCCGATCGACTACCGGGGCGCCGTCACCCTCGCGCTCTGGCTGGTGCCGCTGCTGGTCGTCGCCGAGGAGGGCCTCGACTGGGGCTGGGGTTCGGGCCGTTCGCTGGTGCTGTACGCCGTCGCCGCGCTCGGCCTGGTGCTGTTCGTCCTGGCGGAGCGGGCCCGGGGCCTGGAGGCGATGGTCCCGCTGCGGCTGTTCAAGCGGGGCGGGATCACCCTGGCCACCGCAGTCAACTTCACCATCGGTGTCGGCATCTTCGGTACGGTCTCCACCCTGCCGCTCTACCTCCAGCTGGTGCAGGGCCGCACCGCCACCGTGGCCGGGCTGGTGATCATCCCGCTGATGACGGGCGCGATCATCTCCCAGATGGTCTGCGCGAAGATCATCAAGAAGACGAACCGGTTCAAGAAGCCCGCCATCGTCGGGCTCGGTTCGATGGCCGGCTCGCTGCTGGGGCTCTCCACGGCCGGCGCCGACACCCCGCTGTGGGTGGTGGTGGTGCTCACGGCGTGGCTCGGCCTGGGCATCGGGCTCTCCCAGACGGTCATCACCCTGGCCATCCAGAGCGCGGCGCCCCAGTCCGAGCTGGGCGTGGCCAACGCCGCCTCCGGCCTGTTCCGTCAGCTCGGCGGCACGGCGGGCGCCGCGGTCTTCATGTCGGTGCTGTTCGGCGTCGCGGCCGGCCGGATCGGCGGTGACCTGAACGGTGACGAGGCGGTGCGCCAGGCGCTCTCGGACCCCGCCACGAGCGGTGGCCTCGCGGCCCGCACGATCGACGCCTTCGCCGCCGGCTTCCAGACGATGTTCCTGGTCGGCGGCCTGATCCTGGCGGTCGGCTTCGTGCTCACCTTCCTGCTGCGGGAGCTGCGCGACGAGGAGTGACCGCGCGTCCGAGGCAACCCGCGTACCCCTGGTCCCGCTCCCGGGCCAGGGGTACGCGGCGTACCCGACGGCGACTCGAACGCGCCCGACGAGCATGGGGACACCGCACCGGACTGCCGAGAGTGGAGACCCCATGCCCACCATGCCCCTACCCCTGCCCGAGGACCTCGCCGGCGACTGCGTCGACGGCCCGACCTTCCTGTCCATCATGGGCGCGCTGCCCACCGGAGTGACCGTGGTGACCACCCTGGGCGCCGACGGCGAGCCGTACGGGTTGACCTGCTCCGCGGCGTGCAGCGTCTCCAAGACGCCGCCGCTGCTGCTGGTCTGCATCCATCGGGAGAGCCGGGTGCTGCGGGCCGTGCTGGACCGCGGCGAGTTCGTGGTGAACGTGCTGCGCGGTGGTGGTGAGGACACCTCCGCGCTGTTCGCCTCGGCCAGTGGCGACCGCTTCAGCGGCGTCCGCTGGGAGCCCAGCCGGCTCGGTGGCCTGCCCACCGTGCCGCTGGACGCCGTCGCGCACGCCGAGTGCCGGGTCGCCGCGGCCCTCGACGCCGGCGACCACACGATCGTGATCGGTGCCGTCGTGGACGGTGCCGCCCGGCCGGAGGTGCCCAGCCCGCTGATGTACTGGCGCCGCTCCTACGCCCGCTGGCCGGTCGAGGAGGACCCGAGGACCGTCGCGCTGACCCTGGCGGCCGAGGGCTGAGCGGCGCGCCGACGACGGAAGGGGCCGCGTCCGGGGATCAGCTCCCCGGGCGCGGCCCTCGGCGGTCCCGCCGGCCGTCCTCGGCCGGACAGGACCCTAGCTCCTGCGCATGGCGGCCTTGACCTCCTCGGCGCTGGCGGCCAGCAGCTCCCGGATCTCCGGGCGGGGGTGGTCGGTGGCCCACTGTGCGAGCTTGATCATCTTCTCGGCCGTCGGGTTGATGTGATGGGTGTCGGGGTCGTTGAAGCCCAGCGCGGGCAGCATCCAGTCCGACTCCCGCACCCGCTGCTCCAGGGTGGCGGCGGCCTCCTCGGCCGTCATCCGCTTGGCGTCCACGGCCTCGCACAGCTCGGTGAGCTCGTCGAAGGCCTCCTTGTAGAAGTCCAGCGGGCACCACAGCCCCGGGTACGGGTTGTCGTCCAGGGCCTGGCAGTGCGTGTCGTCACCGGTCTCCTTGGTCGCGGTCAGCGCGTTGAGGATGCGCTTGCCGCCGATCACGCTGGCCGAGGCCCAGATCCGGAACACCGAGTTCCACAACGGGTAGTGGGAGAAGGAGATGAACGAGTTGTTCACCAGCCGGTCGTTGTAGTCCAGCAGGCCCTGCTCCAGCCGCTCCACGTAGGCGAACCGCTCCAGCGAGAAGTCGTCCTCGCGCAGCGCTGCCATCAGCCGCCAGGACAGCGCGTTGATGATCTCGCAGGTGTTGGACAGCCCCCGGGAGAACAGCGGGTCGATGAACCCGGCCGCGTGCGACATCAGGCACCAGCGCTCGCCGACCGTCCGGGTCGAGGAGTACTGCATCCGGTCCGTCCGGACCCACTCGCGCACGCTCCGGGCGCCCTCCAACTGCCGCCGCACCGCGGGGAAGCGGTCCACGTGGGACCAGAACTCCTCCTCGGCGGTGAGGTCCTGGCGCGCCGGGTACGTCCTCGGGTCGAGCTGGATGCCCACGCTGCACAGGGGATTGGTGGCCCCGGGGTGGTTGTCGAACGGGATGATCCACATCCAGCCGCGCTCGAAGATGTGGTGCATCGTCCCGTCGTTCCACGGCACCGGCGGACGCAGCCCGTCGGGCGTGTCCAGGTGGTCGTCGATCGCCTCCACCCCGACCATGTGCGTGAAGATCGAGCGCGCGTGGTGCTTGAGCCGGCTGGGCTCCTCCCGCAGCCCTAGCTGCTTGGCCAGCGGCGAGCGGAACCCGCTGGCGTCGACCAGGTAGCGGGCGCGGTAGCTGCTGCCGTCCGCGCCGACCACCGTGACCCCGTCGTCGTCGAGGTCGACGCGCTCCACCCGGTAGTCCTGCCGCGCGTCGCAGCCGTAGCGGACAGCGGTGTGGAACATGTACGCGTCGGTGTCCTGCCGGAAGAAGTGCGCGGCGTTGCCGACGATCCCGGGGATGCGGAACTGGCTGGTGAGGTTCGGGTCCGGCTCCTCGCCGTCCTCGTGGAACATGAACCCGAAGTTGCTCTTCTGCCCGTGCGCGCTGCTCACGTTGGCCAGCACGTCCTCGAAGCTCGCCAGGTGGGCGATCTCCGGGATCCCGTACCGGTCGGCGATCAGCCGCAGCACCACCAGCGTCTGCCCGATGGTCGACTCGCCGACGGCGAACCGGGGGTGGTGGGTGCCGTCGAGCAGCAGGACGCGGAAGTCCTGCTTGGCCAGGATCGAGCCGAGCATGGTGCCCGACAGGCCGGTGCCGACGATGACCACGTCGTACGGCTGTTCCGCCTGCGGTGCGGCGTGCTCCGTCACGTCGTTCTCCCTTCCGTTCAGGCGGACTTGACGCCGATGGCGAAGTGGTCCCGGGTGATGGTGTCGGTGGCGGTCACCCGGTCGACCGTGAAGCCGGCCTCCTCCAGGTAGTCGCGGGCCTGCTGGAGCGAGTACGCGGAGCTGTCGTCCCGGATCATGGTGTGGTTGATCCGTTGCAGCAGGACCTCCGGGTCCCGCTCGTCCGGGTCGATCATGGCGTCGTAGAGCACCACCGCGCCGCCGGGCCGCACCGCCTTGTGGGCGCGCCGCAGCAGCTCCCGGCGGTCGTCGACCGGCCAGTCGGGCAGCACGTGGCCGAGGATCACCACATCGGCCTCCGGCATCGGGGAGGCGAAGAAGTCGCCGCCGTGGAAGGTGACCCGGTCGGCCGTCCCGGCCGTGCTCACCAGCTCGTCGAAGAGCGGGCGCAGCGCCGGCAGGTCGAAGACGGCGCCCCGCAGGTGCGGGTGGGCCGAGGCGATCCGGGAGGCCACGTTGCCGCGCGCGCCGCCGACGTCCACGAAGGACGTGTAGCGGCTCCAGTCGAGCTGGCGGGCCAGCTCGTCCGCGGTGAACCCGTTGTGGGCGTCCATGTGCGCCATGACCTGGCGGGCGCGGTCGAGGTCCTCGTAGTGCTTGGGGTAGGCCAGCGGACCCTGCGCGGCGACGGCGGACTTGGCCTTGCCGTCGCGCAGCGCGTCGGTCAGCTGCGCCCAGGCGTGGAAGTGCAGCCGGGCGTGCTGCTGGGCGGTGCCGCCCAGGTAGGTCGGAGCGTCCGGGAGCAGGAACTCCTCGGCGAGCGGGGCGGCGCGGTAGCGGCCGTCCTCGGCCGTCAGCAGGTCGAGGCCGACCAGGGCGTCCAGGAAGTCCTTGAACAGCCGGTGGTCGACGCCCAGTTCGGACCGGATCTCGTCGACGCCGGCGGAGCGGTCCGCCAGTAGCTCGAAGAGGCCGAGCTCCACCGCGCTCTGGAGCGCCTTCGCTTGGAAGTAGGCGGTGTTGAGTGCGACGATCCGGCGCGCGCGGGCGGCGGGGCTGCCGGTGACTGAAGTCATCTTCTCCCTCTCTCGGTGTGCTGCGGGTGTCGTGCGGGTCGTGCGGTTCTCAGGCGGCGCCGAACCAGGTGGTCGCGGCGTGGCGGAGCTCCTCGCGCCGCGCCGGGGGCCCGGCCCAGGCGACGTAGCCGTCAGGGCGGATCAGGAAGGCGAGGTCGGGCTCCGCGCCCGCGACCTTGGCGGTCACGGTGGTGACGCGGTCGGCCCAGGCGGCCAGTGGCGAGGTTGCCAGTGGCGAGGCGGCCGGTGGCGAGGCGGCCGGTCCGGGTTCGGGCAGCAGCAGCAGCCCGCGCGCCTCGGTGAAGCAGCCGCTGATCCGTCGGCCGCCCCCGGCGGTGAGCAGGTCGGCGTCCGGCATCCGGCGCCCGACCGACGGGTGGTCACCCGTCCCGTAGGCGACGTCGAAGCCGGACAGCATCCCGGCGATGTGGCGGTTGGTGTCCGGCAGTGCCATCAGCTCGCGGAAGGTCTGGCGCAGCGCGTCGTACCTCGGGTCCGGGTCGATCAGCACGGCCTGGGTCCGGGTGTTGCGCACCACGCCGTCGGCGACCGGGCGCCGCTCGCCCTGGTAGCTGTCCAGCAACTCCTCGCCGCCCTGGCCGCGTACCACGGACGCGAGCTTCCAGCCGAGGTTCACCGCGTCCTGGATACCGAGGTTGAGCCCCTGCCCGCCGGCCGGCAGGTGGATGTGCGCCGCGTCGCCGGCCAGCAGCACCCGGCCGCTGCGGTACGCCCCGGCCAGCCGGGAGACGTCGGTGAGCCGGGACAGCCAGGTGACGTCGTGCATCCCGTGGTCGCCGCCGGTGTGCTCGACCAGGGCCGCGCGCATCTCCTCCTCGGTGACCGGCGCGTTGCGGTCGGGGAAGGGCTCGCCGAACCAGGCGACGGTGGCCCGGTAGACGTCCGGCTTGTGCTGGAAGGCGCCGAACCAGGACCTCTTCTCCGGGTTGACCAGACCCACCGGGCGCATCGGCCCCAGTCCCTCACCGCGCGGCAGCTCACCTCGGAACCGCATGTCCCCGATCAGCGCGTACATGTGCGGGTCCTGGCCGGTGAAGGCGATCCCCGCCTGCCGGCGTACGGTACTGCCGCCGCCGTCGCAGCCGACCAGGTAGCGCGCCCGGACGGTGCCGGTCCCGGTCTCGACGGTCACGCCGTCCTCGTCCTGGGTGAAGCCGGTGACGGGAGCGCCCCGGACGATCCGCACGCCGAGTTCCCGCGCCCGCTCGGCCAGCAGCTCCTCCGTGCGCAGCTGCGGCACCAGCAGCACGTACGGGTGCCGGGTGTCGAACTCCTCGAACCGCATCGGCACGCCCAGGCTGGCGAAGTTGCCGCCCTTGAGCAGGCCCGCGCCCTCCAGGAACCGGTCGAGCAGCCCGCGCAGTTCCAGCAGTTCCACGGTGCGGCCCTGCATGCCCATGGCCTTCGAGTGTTTCTCCGGCTCCTCCCTACGCTCCACCACCAGCGTCCGGGCACCGCCCAACGCCAGCTCGCAGGCGAGCATCAGGCCCGTCGGCCCCGCACCCGCCACCACCACATCGCAGTCCATCGCGCCCTCCGCTGCCGGCTCCTGTACGACGGGCCCACCGTGCCAGCGCCGCTTCGAGCCGGTGTCCAGCGCTCTTGGCAGCCCTGGCGCGGGCGGGGCACGAAAGCGGCTCGAAGGGCGACGCCTAGCGTCGGCGGAATCCCTGATCCGACCGATGTGAGGACCCGTCATGCCCTTCACCGCGAACGAGGCCGCCTATCTGGCCTCGCAGTCGCTAGCCCGCCTGGCCACCGTGGACGGTCGCGGGCAGCCGCACGTCGTCCCGCTCGGCTTCCACTACAACGCCGGCCTCGGCACCATCGATGTGACCGGTCGCGGCATGGCCCGCAGCCTCAAGTACCGCCACGTGCAGGAGAATCCGAAGGTCTCGCTGGTCGTGGACGACGTGCTGGACCCGGCGGACTGGGTGGTCCGGGGCCTGGAGATCCGCGGCACCGCGCAGGCGCTCCCCACCGGCGGCAAGGAGGTCCTGCCGCACGTCGACGACGAGCTGATCCGGATCACCCCGGAGCGGATCGTCTCCTGGGGCATCGACTCCGACTGCCAGGCGACGCCGCTGGCCCGCACCGTCGCGAAGGGGGCCCGGGCATGATAGAGCGGCTGCCGAAGTTCCCCTGGGACGTCCTGTTCCCCTACCGCAAGCTCGCCGCCGCCCACCCCGACGGGCTGGTCAACCTGGCGCTCGGCGACCCGGTGGACCGGACGCCGGCCGTCGTCCGCGCGGCCCTGGCCGCCGCCGCGGACGCCCCCGGCTACCCGTCCACGGAGGGTACGCCGCAGCTCCGCGAGGCCGTCGCGGCATGGCTGCTGCGGCGCGAGGGCGTGAGCGTGGACCCGTCCGCGGTGATCCCCGCGGTCGGCACCAAGGAGCTGATCGCCTGGCTGCCCACCATGCTCGGCCTGGGCCCCTCCGACGTCGTCCTGGTGCCCGAACTCGCCTTCCCCACGTACGAGGTGAGCGCCCGGCTGGCGGGTGCCCGGCTGGTCCGGACGGCCTCGCCGCTGGACTACGACGGCCCCGCCCCCAGGGTGGTCTGGCTGAACTCCCCGTCCAACCCGGAGGGCCGCGTCCTCGGCACCGCCGAGCTGCGCGCGATCGTCGGCTGGGCGCGGGAACGCGGCGCCCTCGTGGTGAACGACGAGTGCTACCTCGACCACGTCTGGGAGGGCGAGACCCGCTCGGTGCTGCACCCCGAGATCAGCGGTGGCAGCCACGAGGGGGTCCTGGCCGTGCACTCGCTCTCCAAGCGCTCCAACCTGGCCGGCTACCGGGCCGGGTTCGCTGCCGGGGACGCGGCGGTGATCGCCACGCTGCTGGAGGTGCGCAAGCACGCCGGACACATGGTGCCCGCCCCGGTGCAGGCCGCCATGGTGGCGGCGCTCGGCGACGACTCGCACCTGGCGGGGCAGCGCGGGAGCTACGCCCGGCGGCGGGCCGTGCTGCGCGCGGCGCTGCTGGAGTGCGGCTTCCGGATCGACCACTCGGTGGGCGCGCTCTTCCTCTGGGCGACCAGGGACGAGCCCTGCTGGGTGACGGTGGGCGCGCTGGCCGAGCTCGGCATCCTGGTGGCGCCCGGGGAGTTCTACGGCGAGGCGGGCGCGCGGCACGTCCGGGTGGCGGTCACCGAGACCGACGAGCGGGTCGAGCAGGCGGTGAAGCGGCTCGCCGCGGCCTTCTGACGGACGGAGTGGACGACGGCGTCGGTCCCCGAGACCCGGTGGGGTCTCGGG
>NZ_JBHXML010000077.1:0-48205 GCF_042720345.1 Kitasatospora sp. NPDC058478
GGCCTGCACCATGAGGTGCAGGCCGCCGCCGTTGGCGCGAGACTGGCGGGCAGACAAGGGAGGGCACCGATGTTGACCGATACGTCGACCAGCGCCGGCAGGGCGATCCTGCTTCACGACCGGCACCCCACGCTGGAAGAACTCGCCGACACAGCACACCTGTTGGCCGCCAGGCACCCGGAACTCTGCCGCGTGCGCACCGCCGGAACCTCCCGCGCCGGCCAGCCGCTGGTGCTCCTGACGATCGGCCGCGCCACCGCCACCGACAGCGTGCTGATCGTGACGGGTGCGCACGCCGACGAGTTCTCCGGCCGCGCCGGCATCGTGGAACTGGCCCACCGGGTCCTCGCGCAGCCGTCTCTGCACGAGGCGGTGACCTGGAACTTTCTGCTCTGCCTCGACCCCGACGGGGCACGCCTCGCAGAGGTCGGCGCCGGCACCCGAAGCCTGCCCGAGTACTTCGAGCACTACTTCCGCCCCGCCGCCGAGGAACAGCCCGAGTGGGCGCCGGCGATCGGCGGGAGACTGCCCGAGAGCCGGATCCTCCTCGACCTGATCGACGACCTCCGGCCGTCCCTCCAGTTCTCCCTCCACAGCGCCGACGTCGGCGGGACCTTCCTCCAGTCGACCTGCGATCTGGCCGGCCTCGCCGAGCCGTTCGCAAAATCCGCCGCCGGACTCGGGATCCCGGTCGAGACCGGCCCCTACGACGCCTTCTGGCTGCGCGAAGCGGGCCCGGGCGTCTTCATGATGGCGCCGCACCACATCGACCAGCAGGAAAGCAGCACCGGAATGCTGGCGCCACCTCACGCCGGCCAGCCTCACCCCGACCAACCTCACGCCGACCAACCCCAACCTCACCCCGACCAGCAGCAGGAGACAGGAGGCGTCCGCGCCACCACCTGGTTCGCCCCCCAGCGCTACGGCGGCGAGACGGTCATCGTCGAGACGCCGGTCTGGGCCAGCGCCCATCTCGGGGACGCCCGCCCGGCCGACGACCCCTACGCGCGCCTGACCGCCTGCGCCGGCCAGGTCCGGGAGCGCGGGCGCCTGGTCACCGACCTGATGGACGAAGTTCTGCCCCACCTGGACGACACCGCCCTGCTCCGGGCCGCGCGCACGCCGCTGACGGCATCGCGGCAACTGGCCCACGAATGGGACCCGCAGGCCGCCGGACAGCGCCTCCTCCACCCGACGCCCATGACGGAGGCGAGACTCGCCGGCATCGAACTGTGGGCCCACCGGATCCCGGTCCGCGCGGCCGCGCTGCTCCGCCGCGCCGCCGAGGCGGCCGAGGCACCCACCACACCGGCCACCGCCCGACTCGACCACCTCCTCCAGGACTGGTGCGCCCAGTACCAGCAGCGCTTCCAGCCGCGCTGGCTGCCCGTCGCCCGCCAGGCAGAGCACCAGGCGAACACCGTCCAGGCCGCCGTGGAGCTCAGCCGTCCGACGACGCCCGGCGTTCGGCGCGACCGGTAGAGCCCTCCGCAAAAACCCGTTTGGCGGACGAGGTGACCGCTGCTATGTTTTCGGAGGCCGTGCGAGAGAACGAGGAGGTGGTACCCGTGAACGCAGTATTCACATGGGTGCTCTCCTCCGGGGTCACGGTCGGGCGATAGGTCGTCCGGGAGCGCCGTATCTGAGCCCTCCCGAAAGGCACGACCATGCACTTCACTTCTGAACAGCGTTTCGACGACGGTGTCCTCGAGCGCGAGTTCACCCTCGGCGAGATCCCCGGCATCCTGTGGACGCCCGGATCCGCATCCGCACCGGCGCCGCTGATCCTGCTCGGCCACCCTCCCCTCGGACTGCGCAGGATGTACCCCCGACTGGTGGCCCGGGCCCGGCACGCCGCGGCGGATGGCTTCGCCACGGCCACCATCGAGCTCCCCGGAAGCGGCGACCGGCCTCGTTGGCCCGCCGTGGAGCAGGCCCGCGCTGACCTGCGCCGGGCGATGGAGGCCGGCGAGCCGGTCGGCGACGAGATCGTCGACGCCCTCGTCCTCCCGCTGGTCGACAAGGCGGTCCCGGAATGGCGGGCCGCCCTGGACGCCCTCCTCACGCTGCCCGACATCGGCGGCCCGGTCGCGTACTCGGGGGGAGTGATCTCCATCGGCGTCCGGCTGGCGGTGGTCGAGCCGCGCATCTCGGCCGCCGTTCTGTTCGCCGGAAGTTTCGTGCCCCGCTCCATGTTCGAGGAGGCCCGGCAGGTCACCATTCCGCTGCATGTCCTGCTGCAGTGGGACGACGAAGGGAACGACCGGCAGGCGGCCCTGGACCTGTTCGACGCCTTCGGCTCGAAGGAGAAGTCCCTGCACGCCAACATGGGCGGGCACACCGGCGTCCCGCAGTTCGCCGGGGACGCCGCGGCCCAGTTCTTCACCCGACACCTGAGGTGAGGCCGGGCCGTCGGACCGGCGGCAGACGGTAGCCGATGTCGGCCGGCCTGCCACTGGTCGACGGCAGGCCCCGGCCGCCAACAGATCTCTGCACCGTGGGCCCCTGCCGAACTCTCGGCAGGGGCCCGTGCTGCCTGAAGTCAGAACTGTTCGATTTCTGCAGAGCTTCGAGTGCTGCCCGAACTCGTGTACAGGTGCTGTCGGTTCTCGTGAACAAAGCCACCCAACGCCTGTCGCGTGGCGGCGCCGAGGGCTGTGAGGGGGTCCGGGGAGGCGTGGGCGGGGCCCGGGCGCGGTCGCGGGCGCGCAGGAGTGCCTGGTCCACGGTGATCCGGCCCACTGCGCGGCGCTCGGTTTCGTAGTCGTCCAGCAGCCGCGGGTCGGCGTGGCCGCGCAGGACCGAGACGAGTTTGGTGGTGAGGTTCCAGGTCATCGACCTCGTCCTCGACGGTGCGGCGCCCGCGCCGAGCTGAGGAGAAGAGCGGACCGGACTGCGGCCTCCGCCACGCCGGCACCGCCTCCACGTGCGCACTGGCGCGTCCGTCCGCCGCCACGCCGCTCACCGGCATCGGGTGCTGCCGGGCCCGGGTGGGGCATTGCACGCCAACTTCCTTGCTGTCATCCTCAGTTGGCCGTATCGGTCCCGACGGTCGGTCGGGCAGGCTCTGCGCGGCGGGCGCGGCTTCGTGGCGGGGGCGGCGAGCGCAGCAGCAACAACGGGGGGTAGCGGTCGTGGTGCGTGCGCGGGGAGGCGGCGTGTGGGGTGTGGCGGTGCGTGCGGTGGCGGGGATGCTGGCGGTCGCGCTCCTGACCGGGGCGGTGTGGCTGGCCTGGTGGCTGAGCGCGGAGCGGATGGGCGCGGCCATGGGGCTGGGCCCGCCGGACGGCGTGGTGCTGGTGGACCGCTGTTACGAGGTGTCCGACAGCGAGGGCAACAGCGACGGCACCAACTGCCAGGGGCGGTTCACGCCGGCCGGCGCCTCCGCGGGCGAGGCCCGCCCGATCGTGGTGAACGGCACGACCGGCAAGCACCGGGCCGGCACCCGGCTCCCGGTGCGGCTGGTGCGGGGCGTGGCCTACGAGCCGTCGTCGTCGCCCGCCGTGAAGTACGGCGCCGGCGCGGGCGCGGTCCTCGTACTGGGCGCCGTGCCGGCCGGCTGGCTGCTCGTCGGAGTCCGGCGTGGTGAGGCCCCGGAGGTCATGACCCTGGTGGTCGGCCTCTTCATCGGGCTTGCGGCCGTGGCGGTCCTGGGCATCGTCGTCGGCTTGCTCGCGGGCCTCGTCGAACTGGCGCTCTGAGCGGAGCCGGGCCGTCGACGTGCTGCTCACCTGGTGATGTCGCCGTCCGGTACGTCCCGGACGGTGACCTCCTTGCCCTGTCGGCCCAGGATCTTGGCCACCACGTCACCGATCCCCTTCGCGTCGCCCGTCGGCTCGGGGACCGATCCGTCGGTGTACCGCTCGATGGCCTTCTGAAGGTACGAGGGGTTCCAGGCCCCGACGGCCCCGCTGACGTCGACGGCCGCCACCCGTCGGCCACCGACGGCACGCCTGATGGCCGGCAGGACCTCGTCCGAGTAGTACTTCCCCGGGACCTGGAACAGGCTGACATGGCCGCCGACCTTGCCGCCGTCCCGCAGGTAGACGGTGACGACCAGGCAGCTGGTCACCGACGGGTAGGTGATCGTCCCGTGCGGACCCACCTCGCCGACCTCGCCCTCCGTGATCGAGAGGGCGGTCGCGGGCGCACCGGCCTGCTGGACCCCGGCTACCGGGCCGGACGCAGCGCCGAGCCCGGTGAGCTCCTCGGTCCCGGCAGCCTTGCCGAACGCGGCCCTGACGGCGTTGACCGCGTTGACGGAGCCGACGGAGCTGACGGCGTTGACGGAGTCGACCGCCTCGGTGGGGGCCGGGCCGTGCGCCGGCTTGCCGGCCCCCGGCCAACCGGCCGTCGCGCCATCGCCCCCGCCTGCCGCGCAGGCCGCCAACACCAGTACCGCGCCGACGGCCAGCCCGACCTTTCCCACGCACCGCTCGGACACCACGAACTTCATGACCCCACACCCCACGAATCCGGTCTGCACACACCCGCGCACGCACGCGGCGACACATGGTCCCGAGTACGAACGATCTCGTCAACCCAACACCCGACACCCAACACCCGACGGCCGGCTGCCGGGGGTCACCGGCGCCGGTCGTGTGGCCGCCGGCAGCGGTCGCCGTGGTCGACCCGTCCGGGGGAGGGGAGTCGGTTCCGATCGTCGCCGGGTCAGGCGTCGGGGGAGCCGGTGATCCACCGCAGGACGTCCTCGGCGACCTCCACCGGGGTACGGTCGGAGCTGGTGAAGGCCGTGGGGACGAGTTCGCGCAGTTCGTCGGCGTCCTGGAGGGCTTCCTCGACCTGCTCCGCGCTCCAGCCGCGGGCGGCCAAACGGACGCGGCGGTCGTGGTCCGCGCAGTCCAGCCGGGCCCAGACGACCTCCGGGGCGTCCGGCACATCGGCCGCGGCGGCCTCCCACTCGGCCGGGGTGAGGGGGCAGGACACCAGGACGGGCCCGCCTCCTCGCGCGAGCATGCCCGCGATCCGCACCCACAGGCGGTTGTAGTCGGGCCAGATGCCGGACGCGTCCGGGGAGGTGATGTCGATACCGAGCAACCGGCCGTCGTCGTCGGGCAGTTCGTCGAAGTCGACCACCGTGACGGGCCGTTCCCGCAGCCGGCCCAGAAGTGTCGACTTGCCCGCCCCCGGTGCCCCGGTGATCAACCGCACCACAGACCTGACCATGCCGATTCCAGCCCCGCTTCCGTCGATGACCGGCACCCCGGATCCTGAGTGTCCAGCCGACCATAGCGGGACACCTGTCCTTCGTCCCCCAGGATCCGGCCGCAAGTCGCCCTCCGGTGCCGCAACATCCGTGTTCTGTCGGCGAGTTCGCGTTGATCCGGCGACGAACCGGTCGGGGGTAAATCACCGATCGGGCTGCGCTTCCCGGCCGGGCTGGCGGAGACTGGTGCGCGGCACGGGGGCGGGGAAGCGGCGTGCCATCGGCTCGGCGGTGCCTCCGTGACGTCAACGAGAGACAGGAGCTGCACACCCATGAGCAAGCGCACCTCTCGCACAGTCGCGGCGGTCGTCGCCGCCGCCACGGCCGCGGCCCTGGCCGTGGGTTCGGCACCGGCGGCGGCCGCCGACCCCTACCCCGGGGGCATCTCGGTCGGGTCGCCGCCCATCGAGCCCGGCACCTACTCCAGTGAGCTCAAGGCCGCCAACGGCAACGGGGACAGCGTCTCCTTCGTCATCGTGGGGGACCTCACCCGTAACGAGAACATCAGGACGTACATGCTGCTCTGGAAGGCGGACTGGTCGACCGAACAACTCGCGCTGCTGCCGGGGGACGCCGGTGGCAGTCCGGTCGGGATCAACAACGCCCGTACCGTGGTGGGGACTTCCGGCGCGCAGGTCGGGGGCCGGCAGCACGCGGTGCGATGGACTTCCCCGTCCACACCGACCGAACTGCTTCCGCTGCCCGGCGACACGACGGCGTCCCCTGCCGCGATCGGCGACAACGGCACCGCGGTGGGGTCCTCCTGGGGCGCGGCGGGCGCGGAGGGCGCGGAGGGCGCGAAGCACGCCGTCGCGTGGCCGCCGAGCGGTGCACCCGTCGTCCTGCCGCCGCTGCCGGGTGACACCGAGAGCGAGGCCGTCGCCGTCAACAGCTCGGGTACGGCAGTCGGCTACTCGTACCCGGCCGGCGGTATCGCCTCCCGGCGGGCGGTGGCGTGGAGCCCCGATGGGACCGTCACCGCGCTCGACGTGCCGGCGGGCTACGTGACCAGCAGCGCGGCCCGCATCACCGACTCCGGCGTCGTGATCGGGGCCGGCCGGCCGGGCGGTGAGCCGGGCGCGGACCACGCCCTCGTCTGGAACGCCGCCGGCGCCGTCTCCGACCTGGGTGCGGGCAGCCAGGCGAAGGCCGTGAACAACGCGGGCACGGTGGTGGGCAGCCTGGGAGGACAGGCAGCGCGCTGGGCCGTCGACGGCACGCCTGTGCCGCTCGCGCCGACCACGCTCACGAGCGTCGCCACCGGTATCAACGACCAGGGCGTCATCGTCGGGTACACCAGCGACCCGTGGCCGGCCCGCGCCCAGCTCTACGCGCAGCGCTGGAATCCCGACGGGTCCGTCATCGCGCTTCCCGCGTGGTCGCAGGACTTCCCGTACTCCATGCCGTTCTTCGTCACCGACAGCGGAATCGTCCTGGGTGAGCTCCTCCTTCGAGGCCTCGCGGGCTACGGCAAGCCGTTGACCATCCGCTGGACCATGTAGCGCTCCGGTGACGTTCCCGGACTGGCGCCAGGGCGTCGCCACCATGGTGCTGCGCGAGTCGAAGGCCGACGGCCGGGTCAGCGGTCCCGGGCAGCGCGAACCACCTCACCCGCCCCGCAGACGGACGGCCGCACGAACGCCCCGCTTCCCCACCCCCGCTTCCCCACCCCCCCGGCGGCGTCAACCCGCCGCCGGGGCGGGCCCGCTGTGGTCCCGCCGCACCGTGCGCGTGCTGGCGGAGTTCCCCGCGGTCGGGGTCGAGGGTGTGCCCGGTGTCGGGCACGCCGGGGACAGGGGGCGGACCCTGTGCGGGATCCGTGGCCGTCCCGCCCGCCCGGTGCTGCCCCGTCCGCTGCTGCTGATGCGCGCCTGGGGGCCGGCACGGTGATCTGGCGCCGGTTCGGCCCCGAGGCTGACCACGCTCTCGCCGCCGACTGGACCGGCTGCTCGTGGCTGGTGAGCTTATGGGAAGTACTTCCAGGCACCGCACGACGAGAGGCTGCCGTTCCAGTTGCAGATCCGGGCCTGCTTGATGGGGTACTTGAAGGTTTTCGCCTTGGGTCCCATAGCGATCATGAAGATGCCGCTGTGTTCGCCGGTGGAGAGATAGAGGTCCAGGGCAGCCCCGATTCCGTCGTCGCTGTCGTCCGTGATCGTTCCGATCGCGCCTTCCACGTAGGCGTAGTCGCACAAGCCGCGGTCGCAGCTCGACCAGCCGGTCCCGGCGGCGCTGGCCGGGCCGGCGGTCAGGAGTGCTGTTGCTGCGAGGATGGGTACCACCGTTCCCGCCAGTCGCTTGATCATTCGATGCTCCTTCTCGTGTGATTTCTGTTCAGAGACCCAGTGGCGATGCCTGGCGAAATGTCCGCCTTGTTCGGCCGTCCCGATATTCCGGCGATTCCTCCTTTGAAGGTTCGTCGGAAGTTTTCAGGTCCAGTGGGACGACTGCGGCTGCTACGGGGTCTGTGGTGCGGGTTTCCTTTGCTTGACGGGCCGTTGATCCATCGATCGGAAGTCGGGAGACCTCCTTGGAGGCTCCTGGCCGAATGGCGGGTCCGTGCAGAAGAGCGCATCGTTGAACGAGCGATCTCTGGATGCAAGACTCGCGGACCCGCCATCGACCGAGCTGCCTACAAGGCCGCCATCAGCATCGACATGCTCACCACCAGTCCTTGACAGCCCTGGCGCCGCCCTGGCTGAACGGCGGTGCTGCTAGAAGAGGTTGACGAAGGTCGCCTTGTCGTTGATTCCCCACGGGACGTTCACCGGCGGGCCGTAGGGGGCGGAGCCCATCAGGTAGTTGTCGCCTTCGTAAAGGCTCAGGGTGCCGCCGCTCCTGTTCCAGAAGGAGCTCGTCCTGGAGTCCATGCCGTAGTTGGCAAGCCTCCAGCGTCCGGAGCTGGGAACCACCCAGATCTGGCCGCCGCCGTTGGTGTCCGAGAACAGGCATGCCTGGGTGTGGATGCAGTTGTCCCACACCGTCGCCAGGGATTCGCTGCTGACGGCGATCGGGTAGATCACGGCAGGAGCGTCGCTCCTTTCGCCGGCGGCCGCCTGGGCCGAGGCGGTGCCGGCCGCAGACGCGATCATCAGGATGGCACTGGCCGCGGCCAGCGCGAACTGCTTGCGCATTTTCTTCCTCTTTCTTGTCAATCTTGTGGTCTGCAGTGCTTTCCACACGTAGCGCTCCGGACGATTTGTGAGGATTCCTTGGCTCTTGCCGAAACGGTTTCACAAATACGATCGACTGCCGACGCCCATCTCTCCCGCCACACCGCGCTATTCCCGGTGCGGCCGGAGCGGCTCCCCAGTGGTCCGGCCGGTCGTGTTCGTACGCGGAGACGGCCGTGTCACGGGACCCTGCAAGTTGTCCGAAGAACCGGTGGAGACTCCACAGTGCAGCCTGTTTGATTGTCCATCTACAAGAACCCGGCCGAAGGCCAGGTGGGCGGCGGACAACCCGGTTTGGCCGCCGGACAGGACAAGGGGGCTTGGGGTGGCTGGTGTTGGACGTCCGCAGGGGCGGCTCAAGGGGGAGACCGAGCAGGCGGATGCCCTGGCCGGGTTCGTGCGGGAGGTGGCGTCGGGGGTCACCGTCCGCGAGCTCGCCCGGCGTGACACTCACCCCGCGTCCCCTGCTTTGTCCGCAGACAATCGGATCGTCCGCCGCTCACCTGGCGTTTGGCCGGTTTCTCGTTGATGGACAACCAGAGCGGCTCGCATGGTGGGACCTCCACCGGGTCCGAGCGCTTGGACGGCTCTCGGCGGCCTTCGGCGAAGCGGACCCCCATGCGTCCCGGGAAGATTGCGGCACTCGGCTCGGCAGTCCGCGCACGGAACCGCCGACCCCTTCCGTTCGGCCGCAGCCGCAGCCGCAGCCGTAGCCGTCTCCCACCACGTCGGCGCCTCGCGGCCCGGCGGGCGGCGGGCTGCTCCGGACGGGACCCAGGCAGTAACCTCAGCCGGTGCGGCGCGTTGGGGGAGGCGTGCCACAGCCTGCATCCACCCCCAGCTCCAGCAACGCCACCGCCGTTCCGGCCGGCAAACCCCAGGCGCTGCCCTTCCTCCTGACACCCCAGCAAGGCGCGGCGGCGCGCACGCTGCTGAGCTACGTGGCCGCCCTGCCACTGCCGGATCCCGGCCAGCAGCTCCTGGCCGTCGTGGTGGCGATCCGGGCCGCACGCGGCGGCACCGGCAATCTCACCGGTACTGACCTGTCCGCCCTGCGGCTGGGTGATCCCCGCGAAGCGGTCGACGCACTCCGCGGCCTGGGCTGGCTGATGGACGACACGATTTTCAGCAGTGACCCGGTCGCACCTGCGACGCCGGTCACCGTGCCGGATCTGGCCCGCGAGGCCGACCACCCCCTGCCGTTCGGAAAAGCCGTGCGCTCGCGCGTATCCGGGTGGACCACACGGGCCTTGTCGGCCAAGCCGGTCCGCAAACTCCCGCCGGCCGCCCGGCTGGCGGCCCTGTTCGCCGCCGCACACAGCACCTCCACGCTCCTCGGACAAATCCCGCCCGACCTTCCCGAAGCCTGCCGGGCCGCTCTGCCGGACCTTCTGGCCAAGGGCTTCCTCGCCGAACTCGCCGACGGGCGCTACCGCCTGGATCCCCAGGTGGGCCACCTCGCGGGCATGCGTCCGCCCACCGCCCAGGAGAAGGCTGCAGACCCCGAAGCCGGCACCCGCACCGGCACGACCGTGACTCCGGGATTCGACTTCGACGCCGCCGCGTGGACGCAGTGGAAGGACGCGGCCACACCCGCCCTGCGGCGGCACGCGGAGAGCGTCGAGTACTGCGCCCTGTGCGCGCTGGGCCCGGAACGGGTCGCGATGGCCTTCACACTGCCCCCGCCCCGACCGTCACAGCAGCCTTCCCTGGACGGCAGGAGCCAGACCGCGTACAAGCGGTGGAAGGACGCGCACCCGGACCGCGGGCCGCAGGCCGCGCAGTTCACGGTGGCCTTCCGTGCCGAGCACGGACACGGTCCGTCGTTCAGGCAGCTGTGCAAGGGGCTGGGCTCGCGCCCCGACCTGCGCGAGGTGAACCTCTTCATCGTGCACCGTCTCGTGGCGAACGGATGGCTCACCAGCACCGACCAGGTGCCATGGACCCTCCGCCCGGGCCCGACCGCCCAAGACCAGGGCATCACCCTTCCCCAACGCCGCAGCCCCGAGACGACCGTCCCCGCAGCCCGCCCCTGACCGGAGTCGGCAATGCAGGCAGGCCGACCGGCGTACTCACACCGGCCGGACGATGGCCAGCCGGCAGGGACCGTCGCGTTCACGAGCGCCCCGAGACGCGCACTGGGCGCCCAACCCGCATCCCGCGCACCGCGTCCGACCGCTCCTACGACATGCATCGAGCCACCCGCACCCGAGCCTGCCCAAGCCGCCGACTCCCCAGCAGCCAAAGGCTTCACGGCGCCCCGTACCGCCGCTGCTCCGCCTCACGGGCACGCCGCGCCTCAACGCCGTCGGCCCGGCTGGGGGCGTGGGTGTGGGCGTGGCCGTGGGTGTGGGGGAAACGCTCCGCCGGCCGGTGTGAGGTGCAGGCCGGCCGGCGGAGGAGGGTGATCAGGCCTGCGAGCGGCGGCGCGAGGCGACGACCGCGCCGGCGCCCAGCACGACGGCCGCGCCGGCGGCGGCGCCGAGCTGCCCGAGCGGGGCGGTCGTGCCGGTGGCGGCCAGCGAGCCACCGGCGGTGCTCCGGCCGTCCGTGGTGGTGGCGGTCGTCGTGCCGGTGGTCGTCGTCCCGGTGGTGGCCGAGGCGGGCGCGACAGCGGCGTCGGGGGTCACGGCGGTGACCGCCTGGGTGGTGCCGGAGCCGCCCCGCGAGGTCTCCGTAGCGGTCTCGGCAGTGGTCTTCGCGGCGGCCTGGTCCTTGGCCCGGGCGGTGAACTGGCCCTCCTTCAGGAAGGCCCGGACGTCCGCGATGCCGCCGTCGAGCGCGGCGAGGCCGGCCTTGCGGACCTCAGGCCCCCCGGCCGCGATGAGCTGCGAGACGTGGATCCGGTCGTCGCTCGCCCGCAGCGGCTCCAACTGCTCCTTCAGAAAGTGCTCGACGTCCGCCGCGCTGCCGGCGAGCGCCTTCTCGGCCGCCTCCCGGACGTGGCGGCCGGTGCCCGCGTCGGCGAGGACGTCCTGCACCTTGGCGCGGTTCTCGTCCTCCGCCCGGGCGACGTACTGGCCGGTCTTCAGGAAGGCGCGGACGTCCTCGATGGTGCCGGACATCGCGGCGTTGGCGGCCTTCTTCACCGCCGGGCCGCCGCGGGACATGATCTGGCTGAGCAGGACCCGGTCGTCGTGCTCGGCGGCCGTCTTCAGCCCCGTGTTGAGGAAGCGCTCGACATCCGCGGCGGTTCCCGCCAGTGCCTGCTGGGCGCCCTCGCGTACACCCGGTCCGCTGTTCGGGTCGTCGAGGAGCTGCTGCACCTTGGCGCGGTTCTCGTCCTCGGCCCGGGCCGTGTACTGGCCGACGTTCAGGTAGGCGCGGAACACGTCGAGGTCGTTCGAGCCGAACGCGGTGTTGGCGGCCTTCTTGACGGCCGGGCCGGCGGCGTTCATGGTCCACAGGATCGCGATCCGCGCGTCGTCCCGGCGGATCCTGTCCGCCTCCACCGCGAGGAAGCGCGCCCGGTCCGCGGGGGTGCCGGCGAGGGCCTGGCCCGCGTGCTCGCGCAGGTAGTCGCTCGGAGCCGTGAGCAGGTAGTCGTTCGGGTAGACGAGCATCCTCTCGATCGCTGCCCGGTTCTCCTCGTCCGCCTTGGTCTCGGCCGGGTCGGTCTGCCCCTGCCCCGCCGGGACGGTGTCGGCGAACGCCGGGGCGGCGCCCAGGGCGACGGGTGCGGCGGCTGCGGCAAGGAGGACGGCAGCGAGCGAATGACGGATCTTCAACGGTCCCTCGGGATCTGAAACACGGATGGGCCCGCCGCGGCTTCACGACGGTCGGCCGAGTGATCGTATAGCAACGACACCCCCCGCTGGCGAACACATTTCCGTCACGTCCCACACCCCGGCTCCATCGCGCACCGCCTGGTCACACCAGCCGGGAGAGCTACCCGGCGCCCCCGTCCCCGGCTCAGCCCTCGTACGCGCGGGCGGCAGCGTCGAGGCGGGCGGTCAGCGCCCGGGCGACGGTGCCCAGGGCGTGATGCAGCCACAGGTGCTCGGTACTGGTCACCGCCGCCCGGGTGCCCAGCAGGTCGGCTCGGGACGCGATGCGTCGTCGCACCGGTTCTCGCCGGGAGCCCTCGACCGGCGCCCGCCCGCTGAGCGCAACACGGCCAGGCCCACGCGAGTTGGCCGGAACCCCTGGCGAACGGCATGCGCGCTACGGTAAGCATTCTCTCAACTACGTACTGTGGGAACCTGCTTGTGCTGACGGCCGTACGGCCGCGGCCCGTGAAGGAGGTACACCGGGATGACCCGATCGCCCGAACCGCCGTGGGGCACCACCCGTATGAGGCCCTACCCCGACACCGAGCCCGTTCCCGGCCTGATCGCCGTGATCGATCCGGAGACCCAGGTCGCCGTCTACTTCGACGGTGAAGGCCGGCAGGTCACGATGGGTGCGCACGGCACCAGCACCGACACCAGCAGCCCGACCAGCACCGGTCAGGGCGGCGGCGACGGGAACAGTGGGGGCCAGGCCGCGCCCACCGACATGGACAGCATCACCAGCAACGATCAGGACCAGGGCACCGGCTGATGACCGGAGATCGGCCACGGACCGTGCTGGTCCTGACCAACCCCTACGACGCCACGGCGGACGTGGTGCTCCGCATCCTGGCCGAGCGGGGCGTGCCGGTCGTCCGCACGGATCCCGGTGCCGATCTCCAGCAGGGCACCGCGCTGACCACCCGCTACGAAAAGGACGGACAGCGCGGCACCCTGACCACCGCCACCCGGGTCCTCGACCTCGGCCGCGTCCGATCCGTCTGGTACCGCCGCCCCTCTACGTACGAGGCCCCGGCCGGGATGGAGGGGCAGGACGCGGCGTTCTGCCGGGCTCAAGCCCACTGGGGGGTCGGCGGCATTCTGGCCGCGCTTCCCGGCGCCCACTACGTGAACCACCCCTGGCGGGTCCGCGAGGCCGAACACAAGCCCGTCCAGCTCCATGCCGCGCTCACCAGCGGCTTCACCGTCCCGGCCACGGTCATCACGACGGACCCGGACCAGGCCCGCGCGTTCTGCCGGGCCCAGGTCGGCGGCGCCGTCTACAAGCCGCTGTGGAACAGCCCGTACCGGGGAGAGGACGGCCGCGCCGCGCAGGCGTGGGTGTCCGAGGTGAGGCCGCAGGAGATCACCGAGGCGGTCGCGGCCTGCCCCCACCTGTTCCAGGCCAAGGTGGACAAGGCGTACGACGTGCGCCTCACCGCCGTCGGGACACGGCTGTTCGCGGTCCGGATCGACAGCCCCGACCTCGACTGGCGCCGCCGGCAGAACTTCCTGACCTACACCCAGGTCGCGGTGCCCGACGATGTCGCCGCTGCCGTGGCCCGCTACCTCGGCGCCTTCGGCCTGGTCTTCGGCGCCTTCGACTTCGCCGTCGACACCGCCGGGTGCTGGAACTTCTTCGAGTGCAACCCGAACGGTCAGTGGGCGTGGTTCCCGCCGCCGATGACCGACCTGATCGCCGAGGCCCTGGCCGACCGACTCCAGAGAGGCACCAACCCGTGAGCACCCCCGCCGAACTGCGCGCCGCCCTCGTCGACCGGCTCACCGCCGACGGCGCCCTCACCGATCCGGCCTGGCGCGCGGCCGCGGCCGCCGTGCCGCGCGAGACCTTCGTCCCCGAGTACTTCCTGCCCGTGCCCGCCAGCGCGCCCACGGCCTACGCTCCAGTCCTGTGCGACAACCCCGGCCGCCTGGAGGGGGTCTACCGCGACCAGACGCTGGTCACCCAGCTCGACGGCCATCTGAGCCCCTCCGACGTCCAGGGGCCGGTGGCCGGTGCCCCCTCGTCCTCCTCCACCCTCCCCTCCCTCGTGCTGGGGATGTGGCAGCAGCTCGACGTCGAGGCCGGCCACCGTGTGCTGGAGATCGGCACCGGCACCGGCTACTCCACCGCCCTCGGCGCCCACCGCCTCGGGGAACAGAACGTCGTGAGCGTCGAAGTCGACCCGGAAATCGGGGCGCGGGCGGCGGAGGCGGTCAAAGCCGCGGGCTACTCTCCCACCCTCGTCATCGGCGACGGCCTCGCCGGGTACGCCGACGGCGGACCGTACGACCGGCTGATCGCGACCTGCTCGGTCCGCCACCTCCCCCTCCCGTGGCTCCACCAGGTCAGGCCCGGCGGAAGGATCCTCGCCACCTTCACCGGGTGGAGCTTCGCCTTCGGCCTCGCACTCCTCACCGTCACCGGGCCCGGCTGCGCGAGCGGCCGCTTCCTGCCCGGCTACGTCAACTTCATGGTCGCCCGGCCGCACGACCGGCCCCCGCGCCAGCCCGTCACCCTGCTCTCCGGCGACGCACGGCCCAGCGAGATCGACCCGGCGATCCTGGGTGACTGGACCGGCAAGTGGGTCGCCCAACTCGCCGCCCCCTCCGCCGAGATCATCGGCGCCGGAGACCAGCAGATCCTCGTGGACTTCGCCACCGGCTCCCACGCCCGCACCACGCCGAACCCCGACGGCGGCTGGACCGTCACCCAGCGCGGGCCCCTGCGCCTGTGGGACCAGGCCGAGGCTGCCATCCGGGCCTGGCAGCAACACGGCGCCCCCCACCAGGAGGGCTTCGGCATCACGGTCGACGGCGACGGCCAGCGCGTGTGGATCGGCACCGAAGAAGGCCCCACCTGGAACCTGCCCATCTGACCGGCGGCCGGGGCCGAGCCCCGCCGAGGCTTCGGCTGCTCACGGCACCTCGGCGCGCGAGTCCGGGTACCGTCCCAGGACGACAGGAGGAGCAGCAGCCACCCACCGCAGGACCTCGTGGACACGGCTGCCGAGGACGCGGTCGCCACCGCCCACCCCCGGCGGCCGGCCGATCGCCTAGCTGGAGCAGCGAGGCCCCGAGGCGATGGGGGAAGGCGCCTGCCTGCAAGAACGGCCGCCCGGTGCCGAGAACGGACACCGGGCACCCCGCTACGACGTCGGCAGGACCGTCCAGCGCTCCGAGGCCCGCGAGACCATCGGCGGGCCCGGAAGATCCTGGCGGATGGAGAACGAGCGGATGGAGGACGCGCTCAGTTCGGGCAGATGCCGCGGGTGTAGTCGACCGTGGCGTCGGCCTGCGAGTAGCGCCACTCGGGTGCCAGCAGGTTCGCGTCGAGCTGGGCGGCCGCGTCCGGGTTCTCCACCAGGTAGCCGAAGTCCTGCAGCCAGGCGGGGTAGAGGTTCTTCGATCCGACGAAGAACGCCGAGCCGTCGACCGCGACGACCTTGTGGTGCAGTGCGAACGGGTGGCCGTCGGCCCAGGTCGCGGTCGGCGCCGCGCGGAAGGAGGCGAGCTGGAGGTTCCGGCACATGGTGGCCTTCGCGCCGGACGCGTCGCCGGTCCGGGCCGCCAGCCGGGCCTGGAGCGCGTCGCTGATCTCCGCGAGGGATTTGATCTGCGAGTAGCCGCCGCTGCCGACCGTGCCGCGGTTGGCCGGGTCGCTCACCACGATGCGCACCTTCACGTTGGCGGCGAGCTTGGTGGCGAGCAGGTCGTAGAGGCGCAGGTCGTAGCGCGGCAGCGGCGGGCAGGTGCCGTTCAGGTCCTGCTGGGAGATCTCGATGTGGCTGGTGGCGCCGGCCACCAGGGCCCGGAGCGCGCTTTCTTCGGGGTTGACCGTCTCGTAGTCGCGGTCGCCGTTGGTGTTGTCGTGCAGGGCGACCAGGCCGCACTTGGCGTCGGCGGCGGCCGGCAGGTCCGGCTGGTAGGTGGAGGCCGGGTCCACGTTCCGGATGCCGACGCCCAGGCCGCCGATCGCGATCACCGGCAGGTTGCCGGTGGCCGGCACCGGGCCGGGGTTGGCGTCCTTCTCCAGGTTCGGCAGGCAGGGCGCGCCGTTGCTGGAGGCGAACCAGGCACTCGACAGCACTCCGGTGTTCTTGCAGGTCCAGCCCCACAGGGTGTCGAGGTAGGAGCCGGCCGAGGCGGCGGCGGGGCCGGTCAACGCGAGGTCGACGTCGGACACCGGGTGGGTGGTGTCGATGTAGTCGTCCTTCCAGTTGTTGATGCCGCCGGTGATCACGCTGCGGCCGTCCACCACCAGCAGCTTGGAGTGGTTCCAGGACAGGGCGGTCTTCGAGGTGGTCATCGAGGCGACGTTGAGCGTGACGCCGGCGGCGGCCGGGCCGAGCCGGGCCAGCAGGTCGTCTCGGTAACTGGTCGGCAGCGCGGTGATGTTGTAGAGCGGGGCGGCTCCCACCAGGACCCGTACGGTCAGCTTGTTGCCCGCCGCCACCGAGGCCTTGAGGCCCGCGACGATCGCGTCCTGGAACGCGCCGTTGGGGAACGGCGCGAGGGTGGAGATGTCGACGGTGCGGGTCGCGCCGGCGATGTTCGCCGTCATCTTGGCCAGCAGCTTCTCGCTGCCGGTCCGGTCGGTGCAGTTCGGGTCGCCCCAGCAGTTCGGGGTCTGCAGCAGCCAGCCGGCCGGGTCACCGGCGGGGGCGTCCAGGCTGTTGCCGCCGGTGCGCTGCCAGACCGTTCCCTCCAGGCCGGGTGAGACCTGACGCAGCGTCTGCTCGACGGCGTCCAGGTGCGGGGTGTCGGTGGCCGCGGGCGCCGCCGGGGCGGGTATCTGCGTGTCGGCGGAGGCGGAGGCGGGGGCGGCGGGCAGTGCTGCCAGCGCCGTGCCGAGGGTGAGAGCGGCGGTGAGCGTGGTGCGGGCGGCGCGGCCGAGGCGGCGGGACGGGTGACGGAGCACGGGTAATCCTTCAAGAAGTGGCAATGTTCACCTGAAAGGCCCCTTAAAAATACCTGATAGTAACTTGAGGATGCGTCAGGGGCCTGTCGGGATCCGCCCGCTGGGACTGACGGCCCGGCTGTGACCGGGCTCGGCTGATGGGCCGGGCGTGACGGACCTGCGGGCGCGTGGGCACCAGGCGCCTCCTCCTGCGCCGAGGACGTTCGTCGTCGGCAGGTGTCCGGAGACGGGGAGAAATTTCTTTCCGATCGCCTGCAACCCCTGGCCGGGCTCCACGTCTATGACAGTGAGAAGCGGGGCCGTGGTCGCCCCCCGGCCGCACACAAACCTGCTGCGGCCCGCTCGCCATCAGTCATTCAGTCATTCAGTCATTCAGCCATCAGTCATCAGCGCGCTGCTGCGGCCTGCCCGCAGAACGGTTTCAGGGGAGAACTGTGTCCACCATCGTTCATGTTCGTCGTACCCGTCGTGCCATCGTCGTCGCCGCTGCCCTCGGCGTAGCCGCAGTCTGCGGATCGGTCGTGGCCGCCGCCCCGGTGGCCTTCGCGGGGGAGCCGTCGCACACCTCGCTCTCCGTCCAGGCCCCGGCCTCGGTCGGATTCGCCGGTGGGCCGGTCGAGTTCACCGAGGACATCACCAACTCGGGCCAGGAGAGCACCGGTTACAACCTGGAGCTGCAGACCGTCACCGACGTCGGAACGCCGCCGGACGCGATCGTCATCGACTACAGGAACCCGGCCGACGGTACGTGGAAGTCGGTGCCGCTGGGGATGACCTACACCTCCGGAAGTGTCGTGTACGACGGGACGGTGCCCGGGCTCACCGTCCCGGCCGGGCGGACCCTCAGGGTCGACCTGCGGATCGGCGCGCCGATGGGCCTGCCCCACAACGGCGCCACCAACGGCGGCTTCCGGTCCATCGCCCTGCATTCCGCCGTCGTCGTCGACCCCCACGAGGCGGCGCAGGCCGAGGTGACCAGCACGATCAAGGTCACCTCGATCACGAGCTCGCTCGACCACGTGCCCGCCACCGCCGTCGCGGGCGGCGCGCCGGTCGAGTTCGACGCCACCCTCGACAACCCCACGCCGTCCGACTACACCAACCTCGGCAACGTCCTGTTCGTGGACCGGTCCGCGACCGTGCAGGTGCGTACGGCGGACGGGGCCTGGCGGACGCTGGACAAGGTGGCCGGAATCGCGCCCGACGACCCCTACGGCGTGTACCTCCAGGGCCGTGACTCCGGCCTCCGATCGGGTGGCAAGGTCGTCGCCCGGGTGCGGGTGTCGTACGACGCGAAGACTCCGGCGGGCACCACCACGCTCGGCCCGTGCGTGTTCGTCAACGAGGGCCTGCCGTTCTGGGGAACCACGAAGTGCGCTGCCCGTTCGACGATTCAGGTCCTGCCCGCCGCCACGAAGACGTCCGGGCCGAGCCCGTCCCCCTCCTCGGCCCCGTCCCCCTCCTCGGCTTCCTCGGCCTCCTCGGCCCCGTCGGCCCCGGTGTCCTCGGCCCCGGCCGGCGCCGCCGTGCCGGTCTCCGCGCCCTCCCCGAGCGCCCCGGCTCCGGCGGACCCGTCCACCACCTCCACCGCGCCGTCCGCCCCGCAGGCCCGCGTCACCGACGCCGCGCAGCCGGCCGCGCCGTCATCCGTCCAGCTCGCCTCCACCGGGACCGATCACACCGCGGGCCTCGCCTTCGGCGGCCTTGCCCTGACGGCCGCCGGAGCCGGCGCCCTCTGGCTGCGCCGGGTGCTGCGCCGGGCCTGAGCGCGCACGGGGAAGCCGAACGCGAAGGAGCCCGCCACCCTCCCCAGGTGGCGGGCTCCAGCCGTGGGCGGCACGTCGGGCGCGCGGTGTCAGCGCGGGCGCGCGGATGCGGGTGCTGACCACGGGTACGGGAGTTCGCCGAGTGGGGGGTGTGCGGCTGCTTCGCCCGGCCCGCAGGGGCGAGCCCTCCCACAGCCCCGTGCGGACGAGTTCACCCGGACGCTGCGACGAGGATGGCGCCGGGCCGGGGCGCCGGGGCGCAGAGTAGATAGTCCGATAATAGTGGCGCGAAAGGGACGTGGCCGTGTGCGCAAGAGCCGGAGCGGGCCTCAGGCTGGGATCCGTCCTGGGCGGCCTGATGCTGACGGCGTGTTCGACCCCCGCCCCGCATGCCGTGGACGGCAGCGGCGGAGAGCCTCGCGGCAGTGCGGTGGTCATCGCGGCTGATCAGGCGCCCGGGCAGGCAGCCGTGCCGGGTGATGCGTCGGGTGATGCGGCCGATCCGGGGTCCGGGCCGGCCGGCGTTCGGGGCAGTGCGTTGATCGTCGCGGTCGATCAGGCGTCCCGGCAGGTTCTCGTCCTGGACGGCGAGACGGCGCGGGAGACCGGACCCGAGGCCGGACCCGAGGCCGACCGGTTGCCGGTGGTGTGGTCGTGGACCGCTGACGGCGACGATCGGCTGGCCGACCTGGAGCCGGCCCGCAGCTGGGCCAGGCCCACCGAGGCCAGGGACGTGGTGCTCGACGGTGAAGGATCCCTCCTGGTCACCGCCTCGGGCGGCTTGGCAGCCCTGGTCGACACGGCGACCGGCACGCCGATCTGGGCCACGGACCTCGGCACTTCCGTCAACCCCCACAGCGCGGAGCTCCTACCGGACGGCAACGTCGCCGTGGTCGCCAGCACCGCCGGATGGGTGCGGCTGTACGCGGCCTCGGAGGGGCCTCGCAGCACCACCTATACCGAGCAGGAACTCGACGGGGCCCACGCCGTGCAGTGGGACGAGGGCGCGGAGCTGCTCTGGGTGCTCGGGGACGACACCCTGCTGGCCCTTCGGGTCGGTGGCACGCCCGACATCCCGTCCCTCACCCCCGAACGCAGCATCCCCCTTCCGGAAGTCGGGGGACACGACCTCGCACCTGTGCGCTCCGCGCCGGGGACGTTCTGGCTCAGCACCGGCGACCGCCTGTGGCGCTACGACTCACACCTCGACCGCTTCGAAGCCGTCGGCCTGGGCGCGGAGGACTCAGCCCGCGGGATCAAGAGCGTGGGCAGTGAGCCCGCTACCGGTCGCCTGCTCACCATCACGCCCGATCACGCGGGTCCCTGCTCCTGGTGCACCTCCGCCGTCACCTTCCACCACCCCGACGGGACGCTCGCCCTGACCGGAACCGAGCTGTACAAGGCCCGCTGGTGGACCACACCGCTGCCAGGCCTGGGCCCGACGAACCGACCCCGGTAGCGCGGTCCTCCGGCAGCCGCCATCCACGCCGAGCTGCACCACCGCGACGCCGGTCCCGGCAAACCGACCGGCCTCGACGGCCGCCCCGCCATGATGGTGCCGTTGAAGGTGAGGCGGTCGAGGACGGCCGCGCACTTCTGCGACCACCACGTACTGGAGATGCTGATGCCTGCCCCCGGGCCGACGACCAACGCCCCGCCGGTGAACGGGATACCGCCCGGGCGTCCGTTCTCGTGGCGATTCGTCACCCCGTTGTTCGTCGGTTCGGCGCTCAACCCGATCAACAGCTCGCTGATCGCCACGGCCCTCGTACCGATCGCCCACGGACTCGGCGTGTCGATCGGGCGGACCGCCGCCCTGGTCACGGCCCTGTACCTGGCCAGCGCGATCGCCCAGCCCACCGCAGGCAAGGCCGCCGAGGTGTTCGGCCCACGACGGGTGTTCCTGGCCGGAATCGGACTCGTCATCGTCGGAGGACTCATGGGCGGCGCCGCCCACAGCCTTCCGACCCTCCTGATCAGTCGAGTACTGCTCGGGTTGGGCACCTCGTGCGCCTATCCGACGGCCATGCTGCTGATCCGTCGCCGTGCCGAGGACGCCGGTCTGGACAAGCCGCCGGGCGGAGTGCTGGGCGGCCTGCAGATCGCCGGCATCGCGACCGCCTCCCTCGGGCTGCCCCTGGGCGGTGTCCTGGTGGCCGTGCTGGGCTGGCGTTCCGTGTTCTTCATCAACGTTCCGGTCGCACTCGTCGCGCTGGTCACGACATTGGCCTGGGTCCCACCCGACAGCCGACCCGACAGCCCACCTGACAGCCCACCGGACCGCAGCCGACACGCCCGTGACGTCGCGGCCGGCCTGGATGTCATCGGCATCGCCGGGTTCGCCGCCGCGATGATCGCGCTGCTGCTGTTCCTGTTCGCCCTGCCCGACACCCGCTGGTACTTGCTGGCGATCTCCGCCGTGCTGTGGATCGCCCTGGTGCTGTGGGAGCTGCGGGCCAGGACCCCGTTCCTCGACCTGCGCCTGCTCGCCGGCAACCGGGCCCTGACCAGTACTTATCTTCGCTACGGCCTGGTCCTGTTCTGCGCGTACGTCGTGCTCTACGGTGTCACCCAGTGGGCCCAGAGCGTCCGGGGCCTGTCCGAGACCGAAGCCGGACTGCTCCTGTTGCCCATGACGCTCGTGTCCGGTCTGGTGATCTCGCTCGTCTCCCGGCGCAACCGGGTGCGCGGACCGGTCGTAGCAGCGGCCCTGGCCTGCCTCATCGGCTCCGCCGGCGTACTGCTGCTCAGCGCCTCGGGCTGGATCGGATGGGTCGTGGTGGTCACTCTCGTCTTCGGCGTCGCCATGGGCACGTCCGGCGCGGGCAACCAGATCGCCCTCTACGACCACGCCCCCGCCGAACAACTCGGCACCGCCTCCGGCCTGCTGCGCACCTTCGGCTACCTCGGCTCGATCGCCGCTTCCGCAACCACCGGCATCGTCTTCCGCATCCGCGTCTCCGACCCCGGCATGCACCTCATCGCCTGGATCATGGTCGGCGTCGGCGTCGTCCTGGTCCTGACGACCCTCGCCGACCGCACCCTGCGTACCCGGCCCGCCCCCTGACACGCCTCCGCGAGGGCACCCCCCCGCGAATGTGAACGGGGGAGCGGGTTCAACGCCTCTTTGCTGCGGGGGTGTTTCGTTCCCATGTCCATATGCCCAGATCACTGGCGTCGCGCACCAGTCGTGCACAGACTCACATCTGCACGATCGTGCACTCGACTCTCACCCCAGGAAGTTCTACGGGCATGCGTACCCCCCCCAGACCCGGCGTTCCCCAGGCGCACCCGCCGCACCTGGTGGGGAGGTGCCGTCCGTGCTCCGGTACGTGACACGCAGGGCGGCGGGCTGGTTCCTGGTGATCGCCATGGCCACCAACGCCACGTACTTCCTCGCCAGTTGGTTCCTCGACCCGCGCTCGAACTTCAAGGAACTGCGCCCGGTCCGCACCGAGGAGCAGATATCCCGGGCCCTGGCCCCCTACAACCTCGACCCGCACGAGCCGCTGCTCCACCGCTGGTGGGACTGGCTGACCAGCGTGGTCCTGCACTTCGACTGGGGCCGCTCCCCGGTCGGGGTCCAGGTGAACGGGGAGATCGGCTACCGCTCCCTCGTCAGCGCCGAACTGGTGATCGGCGCGACGGTCCTGTCGGTCGTCGTCGGTGTCGCCCTCGCGGTCCACACCGCCTCGCACCAGTACGGCTGGAGGGACCGGGCCGCCCAGGCCCTCTCCATGGCGCTGTTCAACGTCCCGGTGTCCATCGCCGCCCTCGCCCTGGTGCTGCTGGCCATCCAGTTGAACGAGCACGCCGGTTGGCATTTCCTGTACGTCGCGGGGGAGAACTCGCCCGGCGTGGAAGGATTTTGGGCGACGGCCGGTGACCGGCTGCTGCACCTGATCCTGCCGACGCTGACGCTCACCCTGACGGGGTACGTGGGCTACCACCTCACCCAGCGCTCCCTGCTGCTGGACGTCATCGGCTCCGACTTCGTGCGCACCGCCCGGGCCACCGGGCTCACCCGGGCCCAGGCGATCCGCCGGCACGCCCTGCGCACCGCCCTGATCCCCACCGCACAGTCCGTGGCCTTCAGCATCCCGGCCGTCTTCACCGGCGCGGTCCTCACCGAGACGATCTTCGGCTGGAACGGCATGGGCCAGTACTTCATCCAGACCATCAGCAAGAACGACGTGCACGGCACCGTGGCGACCGCCGCCTTCGCCGCCGCCCTGACCGCGATCGGCGCGATCCTCGCGGACCTCGCCACCGTTCTCCTCGACCCGAGAGTGCGGGTGAGCTGAGATGGGCACCCCTGTGAGTCCCGACGCGACCTCCGAAGACGTACTCGCCACCGCACCCGCGCGAGCCACCGATCCGCCGCCCACCGGGCACGACGGGCCCACCGGGCACGCTGAGCATGACGTGCGCGACGTGCGCGACGTGCGCGACGTGCAAGACGGGCACGACGGGCACTACCTGGGCCGGCGCCGTCTCTACCTGCGGCGCTTCCTGCGCAACCGGATCGCCGTCGCCGGCGTGGTGATCTTCCTGCTGCTCGTGCTGTTCAGCGCGCTCGGCGACCTGTTCACCCCGTACGGCTACGCGGACGCCGACTTCTCGGCACTGACCCAGGCCCCCGGCGCCGAGCACTGGTTCGGCACCAACCAGGGCGGCAACGACGTCTACGCCGCCGCCGTGCACGGCCTCCAGCGCTCGCTGGTGATCGCGGTGAGCGTGTCCGTGCTGACCGTCGCCATCGCCGCGGTCGTGGGCGCGGGCGCGGCCTACTTCGGGGGCCGGGTGGAGAAGGCCACCCTCGCCGTCGTCCACTTCCTGCTGATCGTGCCCTCCTTCCTCATCCTCGCCCTGGTCTCGCACCGGCTGGCGGGCGACTGGCGGGTCCTCATCCTCGTGCTGACGGTGTTCGGCTGGATGTCCACCGCGCGCGTGGTCTGGTCGGTGTCGACGTCCCTGCGCGAGCGCGACTACGTGCGCGCCGCGGAGTTCATGGGCGTGCGCCCCCTGCGCATCGTGGTGCGCCACATCATCCCGAACCTGGGCTCCCTGCTCATCGTCAACCTCACCCTGGGCGTGGTCTCCACCGTGCTCAGCGAGACCGCGCTGTCCTTCCTGGGCTTCGGCGTGCAGACCCCGGACGTGTCGCTGGGCACGATGCTCGCCGACGGTGCGGGCACCATCACCAGCGCCCCCTGGCTCTTCGCCTTCCCCGCCGGGCTGACCGTCCTGCTCACCGTCTCGATGACCTTCGTCGGCGACGGCCTGCGCGACGCCCTCGACCCCACGTCCACCACCGCCGCGGCAGGAGGCCGACGATGACCCTCGCACCCGACCGCCGCACCGGGCCCGTGGCCGGCTCCCCGGCCGGGCCCACCGAGCCCGCACCCGTCCTGTCCGTACGCGACCTGAGCGTCTCCTTCCCCTCCGAGGCCGGACCGGTGGAGGCCGTGCGCGGCATCGGCTTCGATCTGCTGCCCGGGCGCACCCTGGGCATCGTCGGCGAGTCCGGCTCGGGAAAGTCCGCCACCGCCCTCGCCGTCATGGGCCTGCTGCCGCCCACCGCGCGCCTCGGCGGCCGGATCCTGCTGGGCGGCCGCGACCTGGCGGCGATGGACGACAAGGGCCTCTCCCGGGTGCGCGGCCAGGACATCGGCATGGTCTTCCAGGACCCGATGTCCGCGCTCACGCCCATCTTCAGCGTCGGCCGGCTGCTCTCCCAGGCCCTGCGCGTGCACCGGGAACTGTCGAAGAAGGACGCGTGGGAGCAGGCGGTGGAACTGCTCGACCTGGTCGGCATCCCCGACCCGCGCGAACGCGCCAAGTCGTTCCCGCACGAGTTCTCCGGCGGCATGCGCCAACGTGTCGTCATCGCCCTGGCCATCGCCAACAAGCCCTCGGTCCTCGTCGCCGACGAGCCCACCACGGCGCTCGACGTCACCGTTCAGGCGCAGATCCTCGACGTGCTGCGCCTGGCCCAGCGCGAGACCGGCGCCGGCCTCGTCCTGATCACCCACGACCTGGGCGTGGTGGCGGGCCACGCCGACGACGTCGCCGTCATGTACGCCGGACGGATCGTCGAGCACGCGAGCGTCGACGAGCTCTTCCGCCGTCCCACGATGCCCTACACCGCCCGGCTGCTGGCCAGCGTCCCCACCGTGGACAGCGGCGTCGAACGGCCCCTGATCCCGGTCGGCGGCGAGCCGCCCTCCCTGGTCGGCCTGCCCGGCGGCTGCCCCTTCGCGCCCCGCTGCGCGGTGGCCCTGGACGTGTGCCGGACCACCGAACCGGCCCTGACCATACCGGCCCTGACCGCACCGGCCCTGACCGCACCGGCCCTGACCGCACCGGCCCTGACCGTACCGGGCGGGCAGCACGGACACGTCGGACACATCGGACCCGTCGGACACGTCGCCTGCCACCGTGCGGGGGAGATCGCCGACGGAACCCTCGACCCGGCCGGGCGCGCCGCTGCCGTGCCGCCGGCCCGCGCCGGAGAGCGGACCGCGGGCGAGGTGGTCCTGCGCGTGGAGGACCTGGTCAAGACCTTCCCCGTCACCAAGGGGGCCCTCCTCAAGCGCCGGGTGGGAACCCTGCACGCGGTCAACCACGTCAGCTTCGAACTGCGCGCGGGCGAGACCCTGGGCCTGGTGGGGGAGTCCGGCAGCGGCAAGACCACCACGCTGCGCGAGGTGCTGCGGCTGCGCGCCCCCGAGGGCGGCCGCATCGAAGTGGTCGGCACCGACGTCGCCACGCTGCGGTCGGCGGCCCAGGTGCGCGAGCTGCGGCGCGACGTCCAGATCGTCCTCCAGGACCCGACGGACGCCCTGGACCCCCGCCTGACCGTCTTCGACCTGCTGGCCGAACCGCTCCAGGCCGCCGGTGCCGACCGGACGGCCATCCGGTCCCGGGTCACCCGTCTCCTGGACCTGGTGGGCCTGGACCGCGCCCTGGGCGACCGCTTCCCCGCCGCCCTGTCCGGCGGCCAGCGCCAGCGCGTCGGCATCGCCCGGGCCCTGGCCCGCGAGCCGAAGATCCTGGCCCTGGACGAGCCGCTGTCCGCGCTGGACGTCTCCGTGCAGGCCGAGATCATCAACCTGCTCGCCCGGCTGAAGCGCGAACTGGGCCTGGCGTACCTGCTGGTGGCCCACGACCTGGCCGTGGTGCGCTACGTCTCCGACCGCATCGCGGTGATGTACCTCGGACACATCGTCGAGTCCGGTGCCACCGAGGAGATCTTCGCCCGGCCCCGGCACCCGTACACCCAGGCCCTGCTGTCGGCGATCCCGGTGCCCGACCCGGAGCGCGAGCGCCACCGCGAGCGCATCGTCCTCGCGGGCGAGCAGCCCAGTGCCACCCGGCTGCCGGAGGGCTGTGTGTTCGTCGACCGCTGCCCGCTGTACCGGGAGGCCGACGAGAGCGTACGGACCCGCTGCCGCACCGAGCGGCCGGCGACCGTCGGCGCCCCGGACGGCTCCGACCACCAGTACGCCTGCCACGCGGTCTGACACCCGCCCTGCCCCGCCCCGCCCCCTTCTCACCGATTCCAACCAAGGACATCCCATGCGCCGGAAGCTCGCCCTGCCCCTCGCGCTCGCCGCGGCCGTCGCGGTCGCCGCCACCGCGTGCTCCTCCTCGTCCCCCGCCGGCGGACCCTCCGGCGGATCCTCCGGGCCGAACGCCACGAACGCCACGAACGCCGCCAAGGCCGCGTCCTCGGTCACCGACTACAACCCCCAGCCGTACGAGAACATCAAGGACGGCGGCACCTACACCACCGCGGGCACCTTCGACGAGCAGGGCAACCCCTTCAACGTCAACGGCACCCTGAACGCCTCGCGGATCTGGGCCTGGTACAACGCCCGCGCCATCACCTACTCGCCAACCGGCGAGGTCCAGTACAACCCGGACTACTACAGCGACGTGAAGGTCTCCGTCGAGGGCGGCGACCAGAAGGTCGTCATCACCCTCAACCCCAAGGCCGTCTTCAACGACGGCACCCCCATCGACTGGCGGGCCATCGAGGCCACCTGGAAGGCCGACAACGGCTCGGACAAGGACTACGCGGCCTCCTCCACCGACGGCTACGACCGCATCACCTCCGTCACCCGGGGCGCCGACGACAAACAGGCGGTCATCGCCTTCAAGGGCGTCAACGCCTCCTGGTCCGCGCTGTTCACCACCTTCCTGCACCCCCAGGCCGCCACCGTCGACAACTTCAACAAGGCGTACGTCAAGACGGCCCACCCCGAATGGGGCACCGGACCGTACACCGTGGGCACCTGGGACGACCACTCCGGCAACATCACCTTCGTGCGCAACCCCAACTGGTGGGGCCGGCCGGGCAAGCTCGACAAGCGCGTCTACGTCAACCTGGAGAGCGCCGCCTCGATCAACGCCTTCAAGAACGGCGAACTCGACTACGCCCCCGTCGGGACCGCGGAGAACCTCAAGCAGGTGAAGACGGTCAAGGACGCCGAGATCCGCAGCGGCGGCAGCCCCTTCGAGTACGCGCTGTACCTCAACGCCAAGTCCCCGTTCCTCGGTGACGTCCAGGTCCGCAAGGCGGTGCAGGAGAGCGTCGACCGTCCGCAGATAACGAAGATCCGGTTCCAGGGCCTCGACTACACGGAGCCGCTGCCCGGCTCGGCGGTGCTCTACAGCTTCCAGCAGGGCTACCAGGACAACGTCGCCGCTGTCCTGAAGTACGACCCGCAGGAGGCGCGGAAGACCCTGGACGCGGCCGGCTGGAAGCCCGGAGCCGACGGCATCCGCGCCAAGGACGGCAAGCAACTCGAACTCGGCTACACCCTGCTCGGCGACGACCCCATCGAGAAGGCCACCGCCGGAGCGTTCACCGCGATGCTCAAGGCCGTCGGCGTGAAGGTGAACGTCAACAAGGTCTCCGAGAACGACTTCTCCAAGGTGCTCAGCGACCGCCGCTTCGACCTGTTCATCTCCGGCAACCGCTCGACGGACCCCTTCGGCGCGCGTTACCTGTGCGACTTCTACTGCTCGGACCGCGACTCCAACATCACCGGAACCGGCACTCCCGAGCTGGACAAGGAGATCCGCGCCACCGGCGAGATCGCCGACCTCGGCCAGCAGATCGCGGCCGTCAACAAGGTCGAGCAGAAGGCCCTCCAGCAGTACGCCTTCCTGCCGCTCTACAGCGGCCCCTCCACCTACGGCATCAGGAAGGGCCTCGCCAACGTCGGTGCCACCATCTTCTACAGCCCGCTGCCCGAGACCATCGGCTGGCAGAAGTAGCACCACTGCCCCGGCGATCTCGCGGGCCGAGCGGCTGCATGATCCTTGCTGTCGTGGGTATCGTTTGAGTCAGCAGTCGTGGATCCGAAGTACCGCAGCATCGGCAGTCGGAGGACCAGGGCGATCACCTCAACCCCAGGGGTACGCACCAGCGCGTATCCCGTCCCCGACCAGGGAGCAGCACATGGCCACCGGCATCGTGAAGTGGTTCAACGCCGAGAAGGGCTTCGGTTTCATCGAGCAGGACGGCGGCGGCCCGGACGTCTTCGCCCACTACTCCAACATCGACTCGCAGGGCTTCCGTGAGCTCCAGGAGGGCCAGAAGGTGACCTTCGACGTCACCCAGGGCCAGAAGGGCCCCCAGGCCGAGCACATCCGCCCCGCCTGACGTTCGCAGCGCGACGCCCCGTACCGCTCTGGTACGGGGCGTTCGTCATGCTCAGACCTGGTCGTGCCGGTTCATGGGCTGTCGGCAGGGACGTCGACCGGGACGTCGACCGGGACGTCGACCGGGACGGGACGGGCGGTCATCCTCGGGCGCGCCAGGCAGACAGGCGGCGGAACCAGCGGCGGCGCAGGCCGGTGCGGGGAGGCGGCGGAAGTTCGGCCTCCATGGGGGAGGCGAAGGTGCGCAGCAGGACCTCGGGGGCTGAGCCTGGTCCACCCGGCGGCTCCGCGGGCGGCGGTGGCAGCAATGCGGGCAGGTAGGCAGAGGGGGGAGTCGGTGGGGGGTTCGGTGGGGGGTCCGGCAACGCGGGCGGCTGCTCGGGTCGCGGTGCGGGCTGCGGTGCGGGCTGCGGGTACCCGTGTGTGCCGAGGCGCACGGTCGTCGTGTCCGGAGATGGCAGGGGCAGGACCGCCCCGGTCGGCATGCCGAGTGGTCGGAGTCGTACGGTCGGCCCTCCTGGAGCGGGTCGCAGGATCGTCTCGGCCGTGGCGGGATTCGGCGGCGGTTCCAGGGCCCGGTCCGGTGAGTGCTGGTACGGGCGGTCGAGGTCGAGGACGAGCTGTGCGCGCCGCAGCGTGGCGCGGGAGATGGCGTCGGGTAGCCAGTCTCCGTGGGCGAGCTGCCGCTGCGCGGTGGTGATTCGGCGGTCGGAGAGCGATCTGAGCAGGCCCTCGGCTGTTGGCCGGTGGGCGGGGTCCTTGCTCAGGCAGGTACGGACCCAGCCGTCGAGGTCCGCGGGCAGCGAGGACAGCCGGGGCTCGCCGTGGAGCACGTTGTAGATCACGTTGACGAGGTTGTCCCCGTCGAAGGGCGACGACCCGGTCGCTGCGAAGGCCATCACGATTCCGAGGGCGAAGACGTCGGTCTCGGGCCGCACGGGCCGTCCCGTGACCTGTTCCGGGGCCAGGTAGCCCGGGGTTCCGATGATCACTCCGGTCGATGTCTGCCTGGTCGAGTCGGCCGTGATCGAGACCCCGAAGTCGATGAGTCGCGGGCCCTGCGCGGTGAGCAGGACGTTCGACGGTTTGAGATCCCGGTGCACCACGCCGGCCTCGTGCACGGAGTGCAGGGCCCTGAGGAGTCCGTACCACAGCGCGTACAGCGAGTCGGCCGGGAACGGGCCGAAGGCGTTGACGCTCTGCTGGAGGGAGAGCCCGGGGATGAAGGCCGTGGCCATCCAGACGCCGTTCTCGTCGGCCTCCGCGTCCAGGAGCGGCGCCGTGAAGTCTTCGGGGATCCGTGACACCACGGCGATCTCGCGCCGGAAGCGTTCTTGCGCCTCCGGCTCGCTCAGCAGTTCCGGGCGCAGGACTTTGACCGCCGCGGCCCGGCCCGTGGCCGAGCGCGCGAGGTACACGATCCCCATGCCGCCCGCACCGAGGCGGCCCAGCAGCCGGTAGGCACCCAGCTCCCGGCGGTCCCTGGAGGAGAGCGGCGCCAGCCCGTCGGGCATGCCGGTCCGGTCGTCGGGTTCAGCCATCGCTCCACTTCCCGAAACCGCGTCGGTCGGTGCTCCGGTGTCCGCGACCGAAGAGGATCTCCGACCTGAGCCGCCGGTCCGCCCGGCGGCGCCAGCGGGCCAGCAGGGCCTCGTTCGCACGGACCTCGGGGTGGTCGGGGCCGAGCGTCCGGCGCAGGTCCGGCAGCACCTCGTGGAAGATGCGGAGCGCGGTGCGGACGTCTCCGTCCGCACCGGTCCAGTGGGCGAGCCGGGCGCGGTTCACCAGGGCCACCTCGTCCTGTTCTCCCAGGATCCAGTCCAGGTCGTCGAGCAGCTGCCGGAAGAGGGCGATCGCCGTGCGCGGGTCGCCGGCCTCGCCGGTCCAGTGCGCGTGCTGGCTGCGTGCGAGGAGCGTCTCGCGGGCGTCCCGCCCGGCGACCCGGCTCAGGTCCGGCACCACCGCTGCGAACAGCCCGCGGGCGCCCTTGGGCGAACCCGACAGGCCGGTCCACTGGCCGAGCCGGGCCCGGCCGATCAGTGTGTGCAGGTCGTCGGCGCCGAGCAGCCAGTAGAGGTCGGGGACGAGGGAGTCGAGCAGACGGACGGCCTGCCGGGTCCGGCCGGTCCGTCCCGTCCACTGGGCTTGGTTGATCCGCCCGACCAGCGTGTCGCGATCCTCCGCTCCGAAGACCCGGTGCAGGTCCGTCACCAGGAGGTCGGTGAGCCGAGCGGCGGAGCCGGTGTCGCCGCAGACCCCTATCCAGTGGGCCAGTCGGCCCCGGCCCAGTAGTGTCTCGCGGTCGTCCGGGCCGAGGGCGCGGACCAGATCGGTGACCACCTCGCCGGTGAGGCGCGCCGCCTCCACCGGCTGCCCGGCCTCCCCGGTCCAGTGGGCGAGCTGGGCACGGCCGACGAGCGTCACCCGGTTGTCGACGCCGAGCACCCGGGTCAACGCGCCCACCGCCGCCGTGGACAGGTCCAGCGCCTCGCGGACCTGGCCGGCGGCGCCCAGCCACTGGGCGTACTCGATTCGCCCGGCCAGGGTGTCCGGATCGTCGGAGCCCAGGATCTGTGTCATCTCGTCGAGGACGTTGCCCAGCTCCGAGGCGGCGGACCGCGCGTGGCCGCCCTGGCCGAGTCGCCGCCCGGCCTGCACGAGGGATTGGAAGCGCTGCCTTTCGGTGACCGGCCCTTGGCCTTCCGTGACCGGTCCGCGGCGGCTGTCGGCGGCTTCGCCCGGGCCCACCCGAGTGGGGCGTCTGGTCCGCGGGCGGCTGAGGATCAGATTGGCGGCGGTGTCGGTGCCGCACTGCTCCGGTTCCGGCCACCCCCGCGAGCGCAGCGCGAGTCTCAGGTGGGGAAAGAGCGCGCCCAGCGACACCCCCTCGGGACCGGCGTCGTCGACCCCGTTGCGCAGCGCGCGCAGCAACTCGCCGGTGAAGGCGGTGTGCCGTTTGCCCTCCTCGAAGCGGGAGGGCGAGTTGGGCGGCGACGAGACCAGCGTGTACGCGCCGGCGATCTCCAACTGTTCGGCCACCGGCGGGGTGCCCCCGGACAGCCCGCCCGCGACCGCGCGGCCGGAGAAGCAGCAGTCGAGGATGAGTACCCGCACGCGTGCCGGACTGGCCTGGAAGGCTTCCCGGATGACATCGAGCGGGCAGGCCGTCAGGGACGGCATGCTCTGGTCGGTCTCGGTGAGTGCGAGGTAGAGCTCCCCCTTCTTGGACCCGATCAGGCCGTGGCCGGAGTAGTAGACCAGGAGCACGTCCTCGGCGGCTGCCGCCGCGTTCAGCAGCGGCAGCCCGAGGTCCCTCGGCTGTCGCGGGTCCAGCACGGTGATGCTGCGCTCGGGTGCGAACGCGCCCGGTTGTCCTTCGATCAGGACGTCTCGGAAGTCCAGCACGTTGTTCGTGATCGACGGTACGTCCGCAGGCCCGTCCTGGTGCGAGTAGTGCGCGGTGCCGATCAGCACGGCCCACGAGCGAGAGGCGTCGGGAAGCCGGAACACGGTCAGTCCGAAACGTCGTCGGTCCGCCGGCCGGAGTGCAGGGCGGCCTTGAGCACCGACTCCACATCGGCACGCGCGACGTGCTCGGCCGTCACCTCGGTGCGGGTACCGTCCGGCTTCACGGTCTTGAGCTTGATGCTGCTGGTGCGGGGCTGGCTCAGGTACACCTTGAGCGAGGCGGCGAGAGTAGTGAGCGTGCCGCCCGCCCCCAACGCCACGACGAGGGTGTCGGACCAGGACCCGAGCTCGCCCGGACCGGGCGTCGCCGCCGCGACGCGAACCCGGCCGCGGAACGCCGGCTCGTCGGCCAGCCAGTCGCGCAGGTCGAGGACAGCATCGGGGCCTCCTGCTTCCACCGCAAACCAGGATTCCACCACAGCGATTCCCCCTAGGATCGAACCGACGCGAGTGCTCCGCATCCTTATAGGACGGCAGCAGGGCGCGCCCTGTTCCCCTTGCGACCAAAACGTTATGACTGACCGTCAGAAGATCGCCATGGGATCGGCGCAGCAGGCGACGGCGGCGGGCATCGAGCTTGGGCGGCCGGCGGACGGGAAGACCTCCCAGCCCGCGTACGACATCACCCGTCGAAACCGTCCACACCTGCTACGTGCTGGCGGGTAGCACACCAGTGCTCGTGCACAACGGCAGTTGCCCCATCGGATTCACGGGGCTGGGCGGAGGCAGGCTCCAGCCGCCGGCCGGCCTCCGAGTGTTCCGTCAGGCCGCCTCCGCCGGCCACCGGCTGGCCTCCGCCTCCGCCCTCGATGCCGACTCTGACGGCTCCGTGTGCCCGGCGCCGCCGCCCGGGGCCGGCCAGGGCTGGGGCCGGTCCCGGGTGGGGGGCGCTCAGTGGCAGACGAGCTTGTTGCGTGCGAGCTCCTGGACGGTGCCGGGGGAGACCGGTGTGTCGCAGGAGACGGTGCCCTCGATCTCGGCGTCGAAGGTGCTGTAGGTGGGGTGGGAGCCGAAGGCGTAGGCCCAGTACCCGTCGCCGGGGTCGCTGCTCGGGGGGTAGCGGGGGAGGCAGGCGTACGCGTCGGCCTTGCCCTGGACGCGGTTTGTGCCCTTGAACACCGCGTAGTCGCCGGGGCGGGAGAAGTTCAGCGTGACCTTCTGGGACCACGTGCTGGTGCTGGACTTGGTGTTCTGGACGGAGAACCCGACCTTGATGGAGACCTTGGCGAAGAACGCGCCCACCTCCGAGTTGATCTCGGTCGAGGCGTTGAACGTGGTGCTGACGTTCTGGACCTCGGTCACGGTGGTCTCGATGGAGCCGGTGGTGCCGGGGGCGATGGTGATGCCCTTCCAGTGCGTGAGCACCGGGTCGACGACGGCGGTCGAGACCTCGTACAGCCCGTACCGGGCCACGCGGGGGTCGCACGGGCCGCCCGGTTCGGCCGCGTGGGCCGTACCGGCGCCGAAGGCCGAAGCCGCCACGGTCAGGACGGCGAGCGCGGCGGGTAAGGACAGCCGCCGCAGGAAGGTGTTCGCCAAGAGGACTCCTCGGGGAGGGGAGGCGCCAGGCGGTCACACCGCCGACACCTGGCATGCATTTGTCAGATCATGCCCCGATCGCCTCCACCGCACACTCGCAACTCCCAACTCCCCCGTACAAAAAGAAGGTTGGCCGTGCACGCAGCCTGTGGCGCCGCCGTTCGTGCGGGCGGTGGGGCGAGCCGCGCGCAGGGCGGTGCGGGCCAGGTCGACGCCGCTGGTCGTGGGCGTGTCATCAGGCAGCCTTTCCGAACCGGTCGCACCAGGTGTTGAGGAGCTCCCCGTCCTCGCCGGTCAGCGCGGCTACCGGCCGGGCAGGGACGGGCGTGCTCGCGCACTCGCCGCTACACCTCGTCGGCCCCGGTGTCAGCCGGCGAGGCCCTGACCTGCACACCTCCGGTTGTCCCACTCCGTGTCAGGCGATCCCAGTCTCAGAGTCGTGCCGGCTCCTCACGGGTCGGCGTTCAGCCGGCAGTGCTCGGCCGAACCGTGCGGATCAGAGTCTCGGCGGCGGACTTGTCCCCGGCCATTCGGCCTGCTTGGGCTACGCCTGCTCGTAGGCCTCGGAAAGAATGCCCGTCAAGGCGTGGGCGATCTCCGCACGCAGTTCCTCATGCTGCGGACCCAAACGGTGTTTCGGGGCAGTCCGCTCATCTCCGTAACACCACACCGGGCTGTGGAGAAGGCGCGGCGGCTCCCACTCGTAGCGCGGGTGAATGTGACCGTGGAGGTGCTCCCACGAGTTCCCGAGCACCTCGTAGTTCAGCCGACGGAAGGCCTGGTCCCGCCTGCCACACGAAGCCTCGACAGCCTCCCCCAGGAGAGAGAGGTCGAGCAGGAAGCGGGACCGCTCGTCCCGGGGCAGATCCGTCAGGTGGTTCGCAGCGCCCGCGTACAGCAGCAGGCAGTACCCGGGAAGGTGCTGCGTGTCGCCGATCACAGCCCAGCCGGTCCGCATCCGGGCCAGCACCGTGGGGTTCTCAGCACGCTCGGCCGCAGCGATCCGATCTTCTTTCCAATCTTTCATGTCCCATGGATACCAGGTCACTTGGCTGCTCGGCGGAGCGTAGAGGCGCCGAGCGGCGGGCGGCAGGACGACTGATATTCCATCACTTCGAGACGTGCCGCCGCGGCGCCCGAGATGCGCACCGGACAGCGCGTCCGGCCTGCGTCCCGTGCGCTCAGGCGAGAGGGAAACCGCGAGCGTGGGCGGAGCGCCGCTGTCTACTTGTCACTTCGTCGCAGCCTCGGGCAGGCGGGCCCGATACTGTCGTTCAACGCGTGGCGTGTGCGTCGATGGTCAGGGTGTTTTCGGGCCGTATGGTCGTTCCTTTTCCGGTGCGTGGTCGGCCGGTCCCGTGCGGGCCCGTGCGGGCCGTGGTGTCGGGTGGGGGTGGGGTGTCAGTCGAGGGCGAGGCGTTTGTTGAGGGCCTTGCCTGAGGGCAGGGGGTCGATGAAGTTGTGCAGGAACGTGAGCATCGCGTCGGTGTCCAGGTCCTGGCAGGCGGTGTCCATCGCGGTGTAGAGGGATTCCTCGATCCCGGCGACGGTGGTGGCCAGGCGTTCGCCTTCGGGGGTGAGGCTGAGCTGGAGGTAGCGGCGGTCCGCGGTGTCGGTGCGGCGTTCGACCAGTCCGGCCGCGACGACGCGTTCGACGAGCCGGCTGGGGTTGGTGCCGCTTTCGCACACCAGGAGCTGCCCGAGCCCGTTGAGGCTCAAGGTGCCGTGCTGCTGGAGCAGGCGCAGCACTTCGGCCTGTGACGGGGTGATGCCGTGCGGTTTGAGGGCCTGGATCAGCAGTCGGTTGCCTTCGCGCTGGGCCGCCAGGATTGCGAACCGCAGGTGTTCGGCCTTACGCATCGGTGTCCTGTCGGGTGGTCGGCAGGGTGGCGAGGAAGTCGTTGACCGCGGCGGCGTAGGTGACCGGGTGGGAGAAGCGGAACATGTGGCCGGTGCGCGGCAGCACGACCTCCCGGGCGTCGGGGATGCCCGCGAGCATGACCTTGGAGGCGTTCTCGCCGATCAGCACGTCGTGGGAGGGGGTCAGGATCAGGGTCGGGACCTGGACCCGGTCCAGCGCGTCGGTGTAGTCGGCGGTGAGGACGGCCCGCAGGCGGGCGCCGAAGGAGGTGGCGGGGGTGTTGGCGAGGAACAGTTCGCGGCTGCGCGCTTGGCTCCAGGGCGTCTGGCCCTCGCCGTCGTACGGGGAGGTGAGGCGGTGGGCGTGGGCGCGCAGCGTCAGCTGCCGGTAGAGCGGCCCGCGGGCCCTGCCGATCGCCTGCATCAGGGCCTTCCACGGCTTCGAGTCGACCGGGTTGGCCGCGAAGCCGCCGGACATGACGAGGGCGCGCAGGCCCGGCGGGCGGCGGGTCGCCAGTGCGAGGGCGATGTTCGCGCCGAAGGAGTCGCCGACCAGCACGTAGTCGTCCAGGTCCGCGATCGCGCTCTCGAGGTGGTCGGCGTAGCGCTCGATGTCGTCGACGCCCTCGGGTAGGCGCAGCGTCCGTTTGGGCGCCTCGCCGTAGGGGGCCAGTTGTTCGGCGCTCCACGGGGCGCCGGAGAGGCAGGGGATGAAGACGAGGGTCGGATTCTTCTCTGAAGTGCTCATATCGGACACATTACACGACACATGTGTCGTGACATATGTGGTCCAGGTCATATTCCTGGCCTGTTCTCCCTGGACTCGCCCGGCCTCGGGCGCGGTGCGAGCCGCCCCAACGCGCAGAAGGCGGTCGCCAGGCCGCGGGCCGCCTCGAAGGCATCGGTCCAGCGTCCTTCGGTGCCGTCGCCGTGATCGTCGCCACGGCCCCGGTCGGCTGCTCGCGCGGCACCACCCGCTCGATGGGGTCTCGGGCGTCCGGCACCGGGACCACCGCGCCCGACCCGCCGGCCGCATCGTCCGGTTGACCACCGGGGGGCAGGGGGGTAGCCGGGAATGCTGTCGGAGGCGTTGAGCGCGCTGGCCCCGGCTGGGGGCGCCGGGATCGTCCAGGCCGCCGGAACGGGCGTGTGGGCGGCCACCCGGGAACGGATCGCCTGCCTGCTGGGCCTCGCCCGTTCCGGGGACGAACGCCTCGCCCAGGCACGCCTCGACCGGACCAGTCAGGAACTGGAAGCCGCAGCCCCGCAGGAACGGGCAGCCCTTGCACAGCGACAGGAACACACCTGGCAGACCCGGCTGGCCGACTTCCTGGAAGGGCTGAAACCGGCCGAACAGGACCAGGCTGCCGAGCAACTGCGCGCCCTGCTGGTCCCCGCCCCCGCCGACCCCGCTGCCCAGGGCCGGGCCGACAACAGTGGAGCTGTTCCAGCGTCTTGGCCGCTGACTGGTCGGTCTGGGCCGGTGTCGTCCTGTCCACGTTCCGGCATGCCAGGGCGCGGTGGAAGCGGTCCGTGTGTCCGGATGGAGTTCCAGATGCTCGCCGGTCAGGCGTAGTGTGACGCGTCCGGCTGCGGCGTCCCGGCTGACCACCACCGTGTCGGGTTCCTCGCCGAAGCCGGTCACGGTCACCGTGACGCGCTGTCCGCGGACGAGGTGCAGCCGCCGGCCGCCGGCGTTCGGCCTCGGGCTCTCCGGACGGTTCGTCGGGGTGGTCTCGCCGTCCACCGAGATCTGGCCGCTGCCACAGGCCGGCCCCTTCTACACAGCCCTGGAACGCGTTGGCCTTTACCACCTCACCGACGGCGACCGTCAGAGCGTCCGCGGCCTTACCCGCCGCCGCCTCGGGGCGTCCCGGACCGCGGTCGGGCTGACCCGGGGTCCAGGGTGGGGTGTTCCCGGTGGGTGTGCCCCGGGGTCGTGGCCGGCATGCGGGTGGCTGGCCTGTCCTGCGGGCGGGGGCGGGTCGGCGGGTTGTCAGCGCAGTCGGCTGAACCAGCGCACGATGGCCGTCGTGCCGGCGATGTTGGAGCCGAGGTGTCTGGAGCCCGCGAAGTCGGGGGTGCCGAGGTCGACGACCGTCGTGTTCACGCCGTGCGATCGCAGTGTGGCCTCGCAGTGGTCGGTGTTGGTGTTGGCCGCCTGTTCGTCCGCGTCGGCCGTGTACAGGCGGACCGGGACGTGTGGTGCCCAGTCGCAGGTGCTGTCGGCCACCCGAAGTGCTTTGGCCAGCGGGCCGGTTGGGTGGCGCAGCATGTCGAAGCCGTGTGGGGTGAGCAGTGCGTCGATGGTGTCGGGTGTGCCGGCGAAGAGTTGCGGGCCGGTGTGTGAACCGTCGAACAGTGTCTCGACCGTGCTGTCGTACGGGGCTTGGAAGACCTCGTCGGGGGAGTCGTAGAGGTGGTGCAGCCGGTTCCAGGCGACAAGGAGGTATGCCGTGTACAGCACGCTTGATTTCGGGTCGAGAGTGCCGTTGAGCAGTGCCGGCAGTTCGGCGTGCTGGAAGTCGTAGGCGCCGCTGACCGGTGCGACGGCTTGGAGCCGGAACCACGGGTCGTCGCCGGCCTGGAGTGCCCGTGCGAGTCCCATCGCCGCCGAGGCGCCCTGGGAGAACCCGGTGACCAGCACGTGGTGTCCCAGTGTCCGGCCCGTACGCGGGACAAAGGCGCGGGCTGCCCGGAGCATGTCCAGGGAGGCGGTGGTCTCCGACGGCACGTCCATCCAGGGGTGGAGTCCCGGGCCGGCGCCCAGGCCGATGTAGTCCGGGGCGACGGCGGCGAACCCGGCGGACGCGTACGTGATGGCGGGTGAGGACACGAATCCGGCCTTGACCATGGAGGACGGGGCGTCGGAGCGGTGACTGGCCGTGCCGTGGGTGAATGACACCGTCCGCAGCTCGTGTTCGCCGCCGCGGGGCAGCGCCAGCAGTCCGCTGGCGGTGATCGGCCGGCCGCTGGGGTCCACGGTGCGGTACACCAGCCGGTAGGCGTCCACTCCGAACCGGACCGTACCCGCGTCATACCCGGCGGCGGCCAGTGCCGCGGCGGCATCCTCCTTCGCGGCCAGGGTGGTCGTCTGCTGGACGGAGACGAGCCGTCCGCGATCGCTTCGGTGCACCGTGTCCGCCGAGGCGGCTCCCGTCGTCGCCGCAGTCGCAGTCGCAGTCGCAGTCGCAGTCGCAGTGGCGGTGGCAGTGGCGGTGGCCAGGACGGCCAGGACTGTCCCGATGTTCAGCCGGCGAAGCACGGGCCGTGGCGTGCCTGCTAAGTGGGTGGATTTCATGTCGCCGACGCTACGTACGGTCGCCCTCGTGCCGCAGTCCGGCCAGCGGGCGTATCCGTCCTGGGGCTAGCCCTACCGCGGCACCGTGCGCGAGCCGGGGGGAACCGGCGAGGGCCGGCTGACTGCCAGGGCTCCAACTCGACGTCCCTGCGCCCTCCTTAGGTTCTGGGCCGTCGCTCGGGACGTCTGTCGGTGGCAGGGGTGATCGCTATGCGGCCGTAACCGACTCGAAGCCCTCGTCCGCAACCGACTCGAGCGACTCCGGTACCGAACCGACACCCTCGACGGATTCATAGCCGGCACCGGCCTGACCCTCGACACCCCGACATCACCCCGACATCACCCTGACGGGCCGAAGTCGGTAGAGATCAGGTCAGGGGAGTGGTGGCCAGGGTCCGGGACCGCAGGCCGCCCCCGGCGTGGCCGGGGGCGGCGCCTCGCGTTCGAGGCGTGCGGCAGTGTCACCGGCGGGGTGCCGCGTAGGCGCGTAGGAAGGCCCGGACGCCGGCGGCGATGATCTCCTCGGTCTCCGCCCGGTCCAGCGGGTATGCGCCCCAGTACGAACGCTGGGTGACCTCCGTCGCGGTCAGCAGCACGAAGTGTGCGGCCGCCCGCCCCGGGTCCGGTGTCTCCAGCCACCCGTCCTCGGCCAGTTCCCCGAAGCGCTGCCCGAGGGCGGTGAACACCCGTCGCGGTCCGGCCTCCTGCCAGGCGTCCAGGGCGGCCTTCGGCAGGTGCCGGGCCTCGGCGTTGATCTGGCGTACCAGCCCGAAGTGGTCGGCGAACTCGGTCAGCGGTGTCACCCAGGCCAGGGCGAACGCGGTGAGGTCCGCCTCCAGGTTGGTGACCTTTCCGAGCCTGCGCTCGATGATGTCCAGCTGGGCGTCGGCGACCTGCGCCGCGCTCTCCCGGACGACGGTCTGGAAGAGCAGTTCCTTGCCGGTGAAGTGGTTGTAGATGGTGCGGGTGGACACCCCGGCCTCCGCCGCGATGGCGTCGATGCTGGCGCGGGTGTAGCCGTCCCGGCCGAAGATCGTGCGGGCGGCCCGGGTGATGGCCTGGCGCTTCTCGGCCAGCCCCCGGCGGGGCCGGTCCGGTGTTTCCTGCCGGCTGGTCATGGGGTCTCCTTCATTGCCGCTGCCTCGAAAAGTTGCAGTCATCGTTGTACTTGTTGCCATACACGTTGTACTTTACCTGACGTGCCGTCCGAACGGGCGGTGACAGAACAGCAGCGCACCCCTGGAGACAGCCATGTCCGAGACCCCGTTCCGCCTCGCCGTCATCATCGCCAGCACCCGGCAGGGCCGATTCGCGCCCACCGTCGCCGACTGGTTCGTCCGCACCGCCGGGCAGCGCGCGGACCTCGACATCGACGTCGTCGACCTGGCCGAGCACCCGCTGGCTCACGTGGGCGAGGAGCCCACCGCCGAGCAGGCCGAACGGCACGCGGCCCTCTCGCCCCGACTGGCCGCCGCCGACGCCTTCGTGGTGATCACCCCGGAGTACAACCACAGCTTCCCGGCCGCCCTCAAGAACGCCATCGACCTGCACGGCGCCGAGTGGCGGGCCAAGCCGGTCGGATTCGTCTCCTACGGCGGGCTCGGCGGCGGGCTGCGCGCGGTCGAGCAGCTCCGGCTGGTCTTCGCCGAGCTGCACGCCGTCACCGTCCGGGACACCGTCAGCTTCCACAACGTCTGGGGCCTCTTCGGCGAGGACGGCGAGCCGGTCGACCCGACCGTCCAGAACGGCGCGGCCAAGGGCATGCTCGACCAGCTCACCTGGTGGGCGCACGCGCTTCGGGACGCCCGCACCGTCCGCCCGTACGGCGTCTGAACCGCGACCGGGGGGAACGAAGATGAGCACCGCCACCGAGCCGGTCACGGCCGGGACGACCACCGACACGGCCACTGCGGCCGTACCCGGCCCGCGTACTGCGGCCGTCGCCGCCGTTGTGGTCCTCGGCTCGCTGATGACCGTCCTCGACACCACGATCGTCAACGTCGCCCTCAACCGCCTCGCCGGGGACTTCGGTGCCCCGCTGGCCACCATCCAGTGGGTCACCACCGGCTATACCCTGGCGCTCGCCACCGTCACGCCGGTCACCGCCTGGGCGATCGGACGGTTCGGCACCCGCCGCCTGTACCTGACCGCGCTCACCCTGTTCGTGCTCGGCTCGGCGCTGGCCGGCGCCGCCTGGGACGCCCCCTCGCTGATCGCCTTCCGCGTCCTTCAGGGCCTGGGCGGAGGCATGGTGATGCCGGTCGGGATGACCGTCCTGGTCCGCGCCTGCGACCCGGCCCGCACCGGCCGCACCATGAGCGTGCTCGGCATCCCCGTCCTGATCGGCCCGCTGGCCGGGCCGGTGCTCGGCGGCTGGCTGGTCGACGAGGCCTCCTGGCGCTGGGTCTTCCTGGTCAACCTGCCGCTCGGCGCGCTCGCCCTCATCCTCGCCGCCCGGCTGCTGCCCTGCGACGGCGCCGGCACCCGCCGCAGGCTGGACCTGCCCGGCCTGCTGATGCTCTCCCCGGGCCTGGCCGCACTGATCTACGGGCTGGGCGCCGGGCACGGACACCTCGCCGCGGCCGGCAGCCTGCTGCCCATCCTGGCCGGCGCGACCCTGGTCGCCGGCTTCGTCGTCCGGGCGCTGACCGTCGGGGAGCCGCTGATCGACCTGCGGCTGCTGGCCCGGCGCGCCTTCGCCGGGCCCGCCGCCACCATCGCCCTGTTCGGCTGCGGCTACTTCGGTTCGATGCTGCTGCTCCCGCTCTACTACCAGCTGGTGCGCGGCCAAAGCGCCACCGACGTCGGCCTGCTCGGCATCCCACAGGCGCTCGCCACCGGCATCACCATGCAGTTCTCCGGCCGGCTGTCCGACCGCTTCGCCCCCGGCCGGATCGTGGTCACCGGCACCGTCCTGGCCGCCACCGGCTTCCTCGGCTTCACCGTCCAGGTCGCCGCCGACACCCCGTACCCTCACCTGATCGCCGCCCTGGCGGTGATGGGGACCGGCATCGGCATGACGCTGATGCCGGCCATGGCGGCCGCCACCCGCAGCGTCGCCCCGACCGAGGTCCCGGCCGCCACCACCCTGGTCACCATCGTCCAGCAGGTCTCCGGCTCGGTCGGTACCGCCCTGATGTCCGTCCTGCTCACCGGGGCCATGGCCGACCGGCTGCCGACCACGGTCGCCGGCGGGGAAGCCGGCGGCGCACTGGCCACCGTGCAGGGCCTGGACGGCGCCGCGCGGGCCGCGCTCGCCCCCGGCCTCGCGGACGCCTTCCGGGACACCTACGGCTGGGCCGTCGCCCTGCTCGCGCTCGCCCTGCTGCCCGCACTGTCGCTCTCCCGCCAAGCCCCGGGCGGCGGCGCCGCCGGGAGCGCCAAGTCACGCCGAGTGCACACCTCCTGACGAACTCCACCAAACCCCCATCGAGCCTCCCCCACCCCGTACGCGGATTTCGCTACCGGTGGGGGCGGCCCATTCGGTCAGCCCGGCCGGCAGCAGGTGCGCCTGGCCGGCAGCAGGTGGGCCTGGCCGCGGGTCAGCGCGCGCTGCGGGTTGAGGACCGCGACCGGCGCGCCCTCCCCGCCCAGCAGCGCCACCCCGCCCGCCCGGCGCGGATCGTCCAGGCTCCACCCGGCCGTCGCCGTGATGCCGTGTGCCTGCGCGAGGTGGGCGATCGCCCGTGCCACCCGCGGACGGCCCACGGTCTCCTCCCGGGCCGCGGTCGCCGCCGCGGTGCCGCGTACCGCGGCCTCGGCCTTCATCGCCTGGAACCGGTGCCGCTCCCGGCTGACCTCGTCCAGCCCGCGGATCTGGGCCCGCCGGGCGTCCAGACGGCGCTGACCCGCCTCTCTCTCGCTCTCGCGCTACCGGGCGGCGTTCCCCGCCTCTGTTCGGGCTGCGAGACTGTGATCATGACCCCTGACCGTCGCAACCTTGGCCTGCCTGCCTTCTCCGAGCCCGCCACCGACGCTCCCGTGCCCGCCCAGTCCGGTGGGCGCCGGCTGTTGCCGGTGGAGCAGGGCGCGAACTTCCGCCAGCCGCCCGGCGAGACCACGCCCGTCCCCTCCCCGGCCCGGCGCCTGCGCGCCGTCGGCGGTCTGACCTTCTCCGACCCGGACCGGCAGATCTGATCGGCTACGGCTGGATCGCCAGCAGCTTCAGTGCAGGAGCTGCGGCCAGCTGCGGCCAGCGCCTCACTGCTTGTTGTCGCGGGATGGCTGCCCCGTGCCGGCCTGATGCTGACCGGGACACTGCTCGTGGGCTGCGCGGGCGCGGCCACCATCGCGCTGGTGCCGGCCCTGTGGCTCGCCGCGGTGCTGGCTGCGGTCATCGGACTGTGTGCGGGCGTCTTCGGCAGTCTGAACAACGCCCTCATACAAACCGCGGCGGACCCGGCCTATCCCGGCCGGGTCACCTCCGTCGTCATGCTCACCATGGTCGGTATCGCCCCCCTCGGCTACCCGCTGGTCGGTGCCGCCATCGGGGCCTGGGACGCCGCCCCGGTATTCGGAGCCTGCGGCATCTTCGCCAGCCTGAGCGTGGCCATCGCCCTGGCCTCCAATCTCCTGCCCGTTGGCTTTGCTCACCGGGAAGTACACGACGGCCGACGCGAACTGGGCCGAAGCCCTGGCCGCCCGGAAGGCCGGCGGCGACGGCCAGGCCGTCATCCTTGGCCGTCAATATGCTGGAAGGCGTCGTCAGGATCGCCGCCGGGAAGAAGAGTATCGACGCGGGGCTGCGCCACTTGTTCCCGGAAGGCGAGCGCACCCCGTTGTGCCAGGCGATCAACCAGCTCCACAACTACGGCTCCGCGATGCCCTGTCCTCCCGGTGGCGGGTGACGGCGACGGCGCTCTGCGAGGCCACCCGCCAGCACGCGAACATGTACCGGCGGGTGGAGTCCTGGGTGAGGTCCTCCGATCCCCCCTGACCACTTCCCTTCGTCCGGGACCCGCCTGAGGCTGCGGGTGAAGCCGGGCAGCTGACCGCTCACGTCGTCGGGAACATCCTGGCCGCCTCCGCGCTGACGGAGAACGACGCTCTGGTGCTCGCCGTCCGTCCGACTCTCGGACTCTGGGAGCGTACGGCCCTGACCCCGTGTGCCCGGGCCACCTCCGCGCGGGCGGGGCGGGCGCGGTGGCAGGCCGGTTGCGGTGCGGGCGCCCACTCCGGGGTCGTTGCCGAGTAGTCTCGCACCGGAGGAGAGGAGTGCCGCGATGAGTCAGCCAGTGCACGACGGAGTCGAGCTGATCCCCAGGCCCGAGCAGAACCCGGCCGCGCTCAAGGCCGCACTGGCCGTCGTCGCTCCGGACCGGCTTCCGGAGATGATCGACGGACAGACGAGGGCGATGGCCGAGGCCATCGAGACCGGGAGCGTCCAGCCGATCCGCTCGTTCGTCGCCCACTGGGCCACCGCCGTGGAGATCGAGCGGCACCCCGCCACCGCCCAGGCCTTCCACCGGGCGAACTACCTCGCCAACCACGCCGGCACCGTCGACGAGTGCCGCGAGCACGCCACCACCGTCGCCGAGATCTACCGCGCCGCCTACGCGGCGGTGACCGCGTGACCTGGAGCTGGGAGTACCTCCCCAGCGAGCAGCACGTCACCGCCGGCACCCCCGCCGACTTCCTCACCGCCATCGAACAACGGGCCGCCGAACTCGTCCGCGCCGCCGAAGCGCTCTACCTGGACGGCACCTCCTACCAAGGCAGCGGAGAACCCATGCGCTACCTCGACGTCGTCGGCGGCCTGCTCACCTACTACGTCGTCCCGCGCCTGGAACTCGTTGTGGTCTGCCAAATCACACCACCACCGACTCCCTGAACCCGGCCTCAGCCATCCCCACGCGGGCGGGCCGAACCCGGTGACCTGAACGAAGGCCTCGGCGACGACCTGGCGCCGCCGCACGAGGGAACGGGTCCACCCCTGCGGGGACGGAGCGGACAGCTCGCTGCCACCGGCGGGCTTGCTGGTGAGCGGGTCACCTCCGTACGGACGGAGCGGACTACAGCGCACAACGCACCCCCAACGTAGGAGACGGGCTACTTCCGCGCGGGCGGGGCTGATGGCAGCGCAGCCCGGGAGGTGCGGTGGCCTTGCTCACCTACGCGGCATGCCTTGTCCCTACGCCCGTGGCGCGCCATGCCACCGTGCGTCCGCGCCTGGTGCTTAGGGTGGCCCCAGGAGGTAGGGAATGCGGGTAGGACTGCACGCGCTCGGCATCGGTAACGGTGCCCGCCCTGAAGTGATCGCGGCCGTCGCCACCGCAGCGGAGTCGCATGGCTTCGCCAGGCTGTGGTGCGGTGAGCATGTGGTGCTCGTGGACACGCCCGCGTCCCGTTACCCCTACTCCGCGGACGGCCAGATCGCCGTGCCCGCGGACGCGGACTGGCTGGACCCGCTGCTCGCCCTGAGCTTCGCCGCGGCAGTCACCAGCCGGATCGAGCTCGCCACCGGCGTGCTCCTGCTGCCCGAGCACAACCCGGTGGTGGTCGCCAAGCAGGCCGCCACCCTCGACAGACTTTCCGCCGGACGGTTCAGCCTCGGCATCGGAGCGGGCTGGTCAGCCGAGGAGTTCACCGCCCTCGGCGTCCCCTTCACCGGACGCGGACGCCGCACCGACGAGTACCTCACCGCGATGCGCACCCTCTGGGCCAAGGACCCCGCCTCCTTCACCGGGGAGTTCACCCGCTTCGACGCGATCCGGGTCAACCCAAAGCCGCTGCGCGGCGCCCAACTCCCGGTCGTGGTCGGCGGCAACAGCAACACCGCCCTGCGCCGCGCGGCCACACTCGGCGACGGCTGGTACGGCTTCAACATCCCCGTCGCCGACGTCCCCGAACGCATCGCCGTCCTCGTCGACGAGTGCGCCCGATGCGGCCGCACTCCCGGTGAACTCACCATCGCTGTCGCACTGAGTGACGGCCACCCGGAGCATCTTCCAGAACTCGCCGCAGCCGGCATCACCGAGGTCGTCGTCGTCGGAGCGCCCCCGCCGACCCCTGACGCGGCCGTCACCTGGGTCGCGGAACTCGCCCGGACGTGGATGCCCCCGGCCGAATGACCAGGGCACCACGCCAGGCGCCAGCGCCAGCCTATTGTTTTCACGCCGCACGGTGTCCCGGCCCGGGGCCAAGATGACTGACCTGCAGTTTTTCACCACAGAGCGCGCCAATTTATTCAGTTCGATTCCGGCAATGCCGACCTCGGGGCACCTCCGCGGGCGGAGCGGACGGCTCAGTGGTGTTGACTCCGGCGGCGACCAGCGGGTCACCTCCGCGCGGGCGGAGCGAACTCTACGATCCGCCGGCGACGCGCCACCTCCGCACGGGCGGAGCGGACAGCACCGTGAAGGCCGGCGCCGAACTGCGGCCTGGGCATCGTGGCTGAGATGGCCGTGCTGCCGGAGTCCGCTCCGCCCGTGCGGAGGTGACCTGTGATGGCCGCTCCTACGGGTGGTCTTCTTGCCGTCCGCTCCGCTGTATAAGGGCGCCTCGTCGCACCGCCGCAGGCCTGTGGTCTCCTACTGTCCACACCGTCCGTCAGGCGGTTATCCGGAGGGTTTGATGTTCGATCCGCGAGTTGCCGGTAAGCGGCGTGGTCTGACGGGTCCGTATCCGCTGGTGTGTCATCTGGCTGATACTGCGGTGATCGCGGGAGCGCTGTGGGATTCGTACCTGCCGTCTTCTCAGCGGCGGTTGATCGCCGCCGGGTGGGGGGGGCGATCCGGTGCGTGCCCGGCGGCTGGTGATGCTGGCGGCGGGCCTGCACGACACCGGGAAGATCACCTGTTGTTTCCAGCGGGGTATCGAGGTCACTGCCGGGCTGCTGGCCGATCCGCGGTATCCCGCGCCGGCGGGCTGGATGCACGACGAGTGGATCCCCCACCAGGTAGCCAGCCACTGGGCGTTGCCGCAGATCCTCACCAGGCTGGGGTGGCCGTCGATCGAGCGGCCGTGGAAGTCCGTGGCGCACCAGCTCGCGCAGATCCTCGGCGGTCACCACGGCGTCTTCGGTGAGGCGCTGTCGCCCGCCACGATGGCCGATCCGCTGAAGGTGCTGCGCGGGCTGGGCGCGGACGGCTGGGCCGAGCAGCGGGAGGAACACGTCCAGGCGGTGTTCGGGGTCTGTGGATCGCCAGCGGCGCCGGAACGGCTGCTGCCCGCAGGCGCGGCGGTGGTCGTGACCGCAGTGGTGGTGCTGGCGGACTGGCTGGCCTCCAACACCCGGCAGGTGCAGGGCCGTCTCGATGCGTGGAACGGAGACCTGGCGGCGCACGTCGCGAGGATCCGGCAGCGAGCACCATGGGTGCTCGCCCACGCCCAGCTGGCGGCGCCGGTCTGGAAACCGGCCGGATCGTTCACCGACCTGTTCCCCGACATCAAGGACCCTTACCCGTTGCAGGCCGACGTCGCGGAGCGGCTCAAGGACCTGGTGGACGGGCCGGGCCTGGTGCTCGTCACCGCACCGACCGGCGACGGGAAGACCGAGACCGCCCTGTTCGCCGCCCGGATCCTGGGCGCGGCGGCCGGGGCCGGCGGTCTGGCGGTGCTGCTGCCCACGATGGCGACCACCGATGCGATGTGGCGCCGGGTGAAGAAGTTCACCGCCCGCGCCGCCGAGGTCGGGACTCCGGTGACGCTGCTGCACTCGATGGCGTGGCTGAACGAGGACTACGACCCGGAACACGACGAGGTGGTGGCGGACGGCTGCGTGTCGACGGAGGCCGCGCAGTGGCTGCGCGGGCCGCACCGGGGACTGGCGGCCGGGGTCGCGGTCGTGAGCTTCCCCCGTTGAACGGGAGGTGGTGATTACCTGGTCAGGGCGGGTGTGGGTGGTTCGATGGCCACTGGTTCGGCCGTCGCCTGGTCGGCGTAGTGCTTGGCTTCGTACTCGTCGGGGCTGAGCCAGCCGAGGCGCTTTTGGATGCGGCGGGTGTTGTACCACCCGTCGATATAGGCGAACAGTGCCAGGTCGGCGTCGGTGCGGGTCGCGAAGGTCGTGCGGCGCACGCACTCGGTCTTCAGCACGCTGCTCCAGAAGTTCTCGGCCAGGGCATTGTCGAACGAGTCGCCGACGGTGCCCATGCTTGCCTCAATTCCTGCCTTGAGCAATCGGGTTGTGAGCTTGATGGATGTGTATTGACAGCCGTGGTCGCTGTGATGGATCAGCTTGCCCGGCTCCACCGGGCGGCCGTGGAGGGCGTACTCCAGTGCCGTGAGAACCAGGTCGGCGTCCGCTCGTTCGGAGGTGTGCCAGCCCACGATCCGGCGGGAGAACGCGTCGCGGATCGTGGCCAGCCACCACGGTCCCTCACCGGTCGGGACCAGCGAGATGTCCGCGACCCACAGCCGGTTGGGTGCGTTCGCGGTGAAGTCGCGCTGGACCAGGTCCGGGGCGAGGCCGGCCGCCGGGTCGCGGCGGGTGAAGGAGCGGGGCCGGCGCGGGCTGACGCCCTGAAGCCCGGCCTCGCGCATCAGACGCTCGACCCTTTTACGG